>JAURWJ010000017.1 GCA_030655015.1 Methylotenera sp.
ATATCCAAAGCGGCATTGCGCTTTTTAACATGGGTCAAAAAACTGAAGCCGAGCCCTACCTAAAACGCGCCAATGAACTGCTCCCAACCGCACCTGGACATGCGTTACTTGGTCAACTGGCTGAAGATCGTGGTCAAACCGATGTGGCACTACAACATTACCAAGTTGCAGCCAGCTCAAATTCAGATATCGGTAAAGATGCAATAGCACGTGCTGTACGTATTGATTTGCCGCGCAACCCAGCCAAATATATTCAAGCGGCGCCACAGGCGGACAGTGCGGGGAACTTATACGCAGTGGTGCAAAATAATACTAGCGTCCCCATAGATCGCGTACAAGTGCATGTGGTGAAATATGACGCCCAAACTGGTCGTGCCATTGGTCAAAGTCAAGCGCTGATGATAAAAGGCAGTATAGCGTCAGGCAAACGCAATCAAGTAGCCGTCGGTGTGCAGATTAAAACGCTGAATGACGTCAATCTTTACAAAGTTGTAATTGATGCAGCTGAACTGGCACAATAACCCTACTATAGCCTAACCCCCCAAATACCGTCATACCAGCTTAGGCTGGTATCCAGTCAAGGTGATTTTCACGAATGGCTGTTTAATGCGAAAAAGCTAATATTCACGCCACCTGGATTCCAGCATGCACTGGAATGACGGTAGTAATCATTGAAATTTTAATCATATAAATGCCGACATTATTTAAATGATTAGCCATAACCCAGATTTTCAGTAGCAGACTAGTGTGAAAGATAGAGGCCGTTTAAATTTTCGTGCAAGTGGGCTCTATACAAAAAAACACGCATTAAGCGTGTTTTTTATTCAAACCAGCCACATAAGTAGCCTAGCTACATTAATTACTCAGCAGCGGCTTCAACTTCAACTGGCGCTGCAGCAGCTTCAGTTTGCGCAGCTAACGTTGCCGGATCAATAGTGATACCAGGTACGCGCTCTTCAGCTGTTGGCTCATAGCCACCTGCAACCGGTGCGGCTTCCACAGGTGCAACTTCTGCCGGCGCAGCAACAGGTGCCTCTTCTACAGGTGCAGCAACTTCTTTTTCACCGCAACCAACCATCAACAAACTTGCAACCCCTAACACTAATAAAGAACGTAATAAAGATGACATTGTATTTCCCTTTTCATTAATTAAAAAAACGATAACCATTGCTTGATATTCAATGGCTTATGAGCAAAAAAACTTATAGCGTTATTCTAACTTAACTTTAATTATCTGCAACCATATTCCGTCTATTTGCGAAATTTAACCGCCAATTTTGTCAACAAAACAACTCCAGTAATGGCAGATAGTTAACCAAATTCTCTAAAAGCCAGCCCTAAACCAGCAGAAAAAATGTGCGTGCTACGCCGTTTTTACTCACCAATCAGGTGAAAGATAACCCTGCGCTTACTATTTACATGGCGATGCTCATACAAAAACACGCCCTGCCATTGCCCCAAAGCAGCCTCTCCGTCTATAAGCGGTATTGACAAATGTGTTTGGGTAAGCGCTGTGCGCACATGTGCAGGCATATCATCAGGACCTTCAACCGTATGAGTAAATAGAGGGTCGCCATCTGGGATTAACCGATTAAAAAACGCCTCTAAATCCACCAGCACATCGTGATCATAATTTTCGTTAATCAGCAAACTCGCTGAAGTGTGCTGAATATATAAGGTAATCAGCCCTGTGCGCAACCCGCTATTTTTAACCCAAGAGATAAGCTCGGGTGTGATGTCGTAGAGTTTGCGGCCATGCGTACTCACGCTTATTTGATGTGTTTTTTGTTGCATTATTTTCCCAATTGCCTGATGTTATCTGGTGCCGCTCTAATGGCCTAAAACAGGTGCTGGCTTAAATTACCAGCAACCCCATGGTCTTGCATAGCCCGCACCTAAGCCAAAGTGAGGTCCGAATCTTGAGCCATACGCCCCGTATCCATAAGGGTAAAAACCATAATAGCCTCGACAAAAAGGGTCATAAAAACGTTGCTGTTGTAATAACTGTTGACGTTTTAGCTTTTCTAGCGCCTCACGTTTTTCTTTGCCGCGTTTATTAATTTCATCGGCAATACTGTTTCTTAAAGCAAGTTCACGACTTGCATGCATGTAATCTAATACTTGGGAATCAACGCCCTGCTGACTTAATGCGATGCTTTGACTCGGCGTTAAATCATACAACGAGTTGCTGGCTTTAATTTTATCAATAATTTGCTCAACACTATTGCCTGCTTGGCTTAATTTAACCACTTCATCCAAACTTAATGTAGCCACTGGTGCTGGCATGATTCGCGCCAACTCGGCCTCTGAAATTCGATCAATCTGCGGTGACTTCATGCTTTGTTGATGGCTTGATGTTGCGCACCCGGCAAGCCCTAACAAAAACCCCACAACAAAAAGATAAATGATTTTTCGCATGATTCAACCTCCTTCAATATCAACCACAGTGGGTTGGGCTGCCGTGGGTTAAAACTATCGTGCATCCATGTTAATTTACCAAACACACACATAACAACTTCATTAGCTTCACCAGTCTTTAGGCACGTTCCCAAGCCGTTAGGCAAACCTAATGAACTGTAAGTTTCCGAGATCTCAGTAAACGCAGAAAAGGCTATCAAATGTTCAGAGGGAGTCTGAACATTTGATATAAAGCGTCGGCTATGCCGAAAGTTTCAAGCATTCTCAAACTCTACCATCACACGGTAAAAATCATGATACATTAGCTTTTGAAAACAAAAGCTTACCTGCCTTCACATCCACTTTGATGGTATCTTTAGCTACAAAATTCCCTGCTAAAATTTCACGCGCTAATGGATTTTCAATCTCACTCTGTATCGCACGTTTAAGAGGACGCGCACCATACACTGGGTCAAAGCCGGCATTGGCAATTTCTGTAATAGCAGCCTCTGTCAGCTCCAATTGCATATCCATTGCACTCAAACGTTTAGCCAAAGTCTGCAACTGAATCGCCGCAATCGATTTAATGTTAGCTTCACCAAGCGCATGAAACACCACCACTTCATCAATACGGTTGACAAATTCAGGTCTGAAATGCGTTTTCACCTCACCCATTACCGCTAACTTCACCACTTGATAATCTTGGTCAGCCATACTCTGTATCATCTGGCTACCTAAATTAGACGTCATGATAATCACGGTGTTTTTAAAATCGACAGTACGACCTTGACCATCGGTCAGGCGACCATCATCCAGCACTTGTAGCAGCACATTAAACACATCAGGGTGCGCTTTTTCCACTTCATCCAGCAAGATCACGCTGTAAGGCTTGCGGCGCACCGCTTCCGTCAGCGTACCGCCTTCTTCATAACCAACATAGCCAGGAGGCGCACCTATCATGCGTGCTACTGAGTGCTTCTCCATAAATTCACTCATGTCGATACGAATCAAGTGATCTTCAGAATCAAATAAAAAGTTAGCTAATGATTTACATAGCTCGGTTTTACCCACGCCGGTTGGCCCCAGGAATAGAAAGCTGCCATAAGGGCGGCCAGGATCACCTAAACCTGAGCGCGAACGCCGAATCGCATCCGACACCAAGCGCACCGCTTCATCTTGCCCGACCACGCGCTCATGCAATTTAGCCTCCATGGTTAGCAGTTTTTCACGTTCACCCGTCATCATTTTGCTCACAGGAATGCCCGTGGCACGGCTCACCACTTCAGCAATTTCATCTGCGCCTACTTCAGTGCGCAACATCTTATTTTTAGATAAGGTAGCGGTTTCTTCAGAGCTGGCCGCTTGTTTCAACTGTGTCTCAAGTTGTGGCAGTTTGCCGTATTGCAGCTCAGAGACTTTCTGCCACTCGCCTTTACGCGTGGCTTCTTCCATCTCAAATTTAACTTTCTCTATCGCTTCTTTAATGTGTGCAGAGCCTTGCACTTGCGCTTTTTCAGCTTTCCAAATTTCTTCCAGATCAGCGTATTCTTTTTCAAGCTTGATAATCTCCTCTTCAATCAGCTCAAAGCGTTTTCTACTGCCTTCGTCTTTTTCGCGGCGCACCGCTTCACGCTCAATTTTTAGCTGAATTAAACGACGTTCTAATTTATCCATCACCTCAGGCTTGGAGTCAATTTCCATCTTGATGCGGCTTGCCGCTTCATCAATCAAATCAATCGCTTTATCTGGCAAAAAACGGTCAGTAATATAACGATGTGAAAGCTCTGCCGCTGCCACAATGGCGGGATCAGTAATTTCTACGCCGTGATGCAACTCATATTTTTCTTGTAGCCCGCGCAAAATAGCAATAGTCGCCTCAACTGTCGGCTCATCGACCAACACTTTTTGAAAGCGGCGCTCTAATGCGGCATCTTTTTCAATATATTTACGGTATTCATCTAAAGTGGTTGCGCCTACACAATGCAACTCACCACGCGCCAAAGCCGGTTTAAGCATATTGCCGGCATCCATCGCACCTTCCGCCTTGCCTGCCCCCACCATGGTATGAATTTCATCAATAAACACGATGGTTTGACCTTCATCCTGCGCCAATTCTTTTAGCACAGATTTCAGCCGCTCTTCAAAATCGCCACGATATTTAGCACCTGCCAGCAAAGCAGCCATATCCAAAGACAAAACCTTTTTACCCTTGAGTGAATCTGGCACTTCGCCATTAACAATACGCTGCGCCAAGCCTTCTACAATCGCGGTTTTACCCACGCCAGGTTCACCAATCAATACCGGGTTATTTTTAGTACGGCGTCCGAGAATTTGAATAGCGCGGCGAATCTCATCATCACGCCCAATCACCGGGTCTAACTTGCCTAATCTGGCGCGTTCGGTTAAGTCAACCGTGTACTTTTTGAGCGCCTCACGATTAGATTCAGCATCAGATTCATTCACCTGCTCACCGCCACGCACGGCATCAATCGCCTGTTCCAAAGCCGTTTTAGATAAACCATGTGTCTTGAGTAATTTACCAGCAGCGCCTTTATCGTCCGCCAATGCCAATAAAAACATCTCGCTGGCAATAAAACCATCACCACGCTTTAACGCCAGCTTATCTGTCACGTTTAGCAGGTTGTTAAGGTCACGTGACAGCGACACCTCGCCAGAACCAGCCGATGATTTTGGCAGTTGCTCAATCGCAGCGCTAAGCCCGGTTTTAAGTGGTGCTAAGTGCACACCTGCATGCGCTAATAACGAGCTGGTTCCACCATCATCCTGATTGAGCAACGCTGACAATAAATGCAAAGCCTCTATCGTGGGGCAATCACTCGCCACCGCCAGACTTTGTGCATCATTCAGAGCTTGTTGAAATTTGGTCGTTAATTTATCAAAGCGCATGTTTTACTCCTGTGTATATTAAGGTTAACCTGTGCACGATATGGGGTTGAAACCTTGTTTTTCAATATATAATTACACTTCCAAAGAACATTAAAAACCTCTTTCCTAAATTTGGCTACCCCCATCATCAACACCTTGCATGGAGTAAGTTTTTGCTAACCAACACCCTCACTGCTGAAGACGTTTCACCAAACCCGGCCTGGACTATTTTAGATACTGAAGATCAATGGCAAGCGTTTAGTCAGCCATTTGATCATGATGCCTCAAAATCGCTGGTGCAATCCAGCTTATTACTAGATGGTCTGCGCTGCGCTGCTTGTTCTGGCATTATTGAGCAAGGCTTGCAGGCATCTCCTGGCGTGGTAAGTGCGCGCGTGAGCATGTCTAAAAGACGTGCAGTTGTAGTGTGGTCACCTGCAATCACGGTACCCTCAAAAATTCTCACTACGATTCAAGCCTTGGGCTATAGCGCCAGCCCGGCATCGACGCTGATAAGCGACCATGAATCGCTTAAAAAACAACGTGCCGCATTTTGGCGTTGGATGGTCGCAGGCTTCTGCATGATGCAAGTAATGATGTATGCAAGCCCGACGTACTTCACAGAGCCAGGTGAAATTTCACCCGACATTCTTTATCTACTTAATTGGGCTTCATGGCTACTGAGTCTGCCGGTGTTGCTGTTTTCCAGCAACACATTTTTCAGCAACGCACTGCGTGATCTAAAGCTGCGGCAAATCAGCATGGATTTGCCAGTCGCATTAGGCATTATCATTACATTTATCGTGAGTTCAGCTGCAACTTTTGAACCTAATGGCTGGTGGGGGCATACCGTCTATTTTGACTCCCTAACCATGTTCGTGTTCTTTTTACTGTCGGCCCGTTTAATTGAAGTCAAACTGCATCGCAAAACCTTAGGTGCGCTAGAAAACCTGGTAAGCCGCATTCCTGAAAACACTGAGCGCAAAAATGAAGATGGTACTTTTACGCGCGTACTTAATTCGCAACTTAAAATTGGTGACACGGTTCGTGTCAACATTGGTGAGGCTTTTCCTGCTGATGGCACACTTATTTCTGGCAACACCAGCGTTGATGAGTCGCTACTCACCGGGGAATCAACCCCGATTCAAAAAAGCCTGTACGATACAGTGATTGCTGGTAGCTACAATTTGCGCCAATCGGTGACGATGACGCTTGAAACCATTGGTGAATCCACTAAATACGGCCAAATTGTCAACCTGATTAACCAAGCGTCCATTGAAAAACCCAGGCTTTCACAATTGGCAGATCGTGTTGCGCGCCCATTTTTACTATTTGTGATATTAAGTGCAGCGCTAGCTGCTGCACTATTGTGGGATGTTGATCGGGGGCGCGCTCTAATGACGGCCGCCGCTGTGCTGATCGTCACCTGCCCATGTGCGCTGTCTTTAGCCACACCCGCCGCCATGCTATCGAGTGCCAGCGCCTTTGTTAAGCGCGGCATTTTAATCAAACGCCTACAAGCCATTGAAAATATTGCCAATATTGACACCATCATTTTTGATAAAACTGGCACACTGACTGAAGATCACATCCAAATTAAGGCGATTCAACACAAAAAAGGGCTGTCAGAATCAATCGTACTAGCCTTGGCCGGTGCCATTGCAAAACACTCTTTGCACCCTATTTCCCGTGCATTATTCAACGCCAGTAAAAACAATCCGCAACTGGCTATTGAGCTGGACAACATTCAAGAAGTGGTTGGGGCTGGGATTCGCGCCTCTATTAAGAACTTAACGACCAATGCCCTACTCAACGACCCCAACCTAGTTAATGGAGAGTTGAAATTAGGCGCGGCACAATTTTGTAGCGCCATTGAAATAAATCAGCATAATCAGCAGGTGTTTTTAGCCGATGCTAATGGCTGGTTAGCCACATTCACACTACAAGAAGCCATTAAACAGCAGGCCGCACTCACTATACAATTGCTAAAACAAGCCAACCTCGATATTGAACTTTTATCAGGGGACAAGTCTGACGCTGTTGAAAATACCGCAAATGAAATTGGCATTTCACACTATCAATCAGCCTGTAGCCCGCATGACAAACTGTTACGTTTGCAAACACTCAAAGCACAACACAAAAAAGTGTTGATGGTGGGAGATGGCCTGAACGATGGTCCAATTTTAGCCAGCGCGCATGTTTCTATCGCCATGGGTAAAGGTGTGCCATTAACGCAGGCCCATGCTGATTATGTTTTTCTTAATGGTGACATTAGTCAAATTCCATACCTGATTCGCCACGCACAACACACCATGCAAATCATTAAACAAAATATCGCATGGGCGATTGCTTACAACCTTATCAGCATCCCTCTCGCGTTTTCTGGTGTGCTATCCGCTTGGTTAGCGGGGCTAGGCATGGCGGTCAGCTCACTGATTGTGGTCGCAAACGCCTTGCGCTTAACCAAATTTTCAACCAGTATGACAACAACACCCAGCGCGACAACTAAAGACCTATCCCCAACGGTCTAAGCCAAAGGATTTAATCATGGACATACTATTTATACTCATTCCACTCTCCGTCGTGATGGCGCTTATCGTGCTCGGTGGTCTTTGGTGGGCAGTTTATCGCGGTCAATTTGAAGATATTGAGGATGAAGGTAAGCGCATTTTAGAAGACGATTAAATTTATTCGGTAAATTCATTCACATTAATCCAATCTACAGAATAAGCCGCCCAGTCAAATTTGATGTCATTTATGGAGGGTCATTACATAATGACTTAAGGCTGCCTAATTCAGCATAGAACGCGCTTGTCAGCGTTGGGCTACCTAGGGGATAACGGCCACTTTTGGAGTACCTGATAACTTACCCCTAGCTCAGTCATGACAGATTCCACCAACACGAATGAGTCCACCCACCACTTAATTGGCGTAATGGCTTGCGACTCCAAAGCATGCCCGACGCGACGCAACAATGTGACATGTGGATTGAACTCATGGTTATCAAACCAAAAACCCGCTGCTATCAGCTCCTGCTCAAGCGCCGTGACTAGCTGAGCCAGTGCGGGTATCTTTTCCAAAGGTGCAGCATAAGCAATCCGGTTATGCTGCCAGAATGAAATTCTCTCCAATATAAATCCAAAAGCTGGTGCCGATACATTATCCGCGGTTTGCATCAATTGCGGCAGACATACCCGTTCTATCTCCCCCAGAAACAGCAAGGTCATATGCAGGGTATCCGCAGCCATGGTGCGCGCTTCACACCGTAACTGATATTTCATGGCTATCGTATGCAATGCCTGCCGCGCCAACTCTTCTGGCCACAGAGCAAAAAAAACACGCGCTACACTTGAATTTTCTATTAGCACTCCATGTGAGGATGCATCCAAAGTTGAGCAATTTTTATCTGTACTTTGCATTTTATATGCCCCCATTTTTTAACGCTTCAATTAAAAAAATATACGCTAGAATAAATGTTTGAATAAAGAATTTGTATCTGCACATACTATCGTACATGCTACTCCATAGCACATGGACATAGATATCCGCTTATAACTGTTAGAGATGAAAGGCTAGAACCGTGATGCGTCAGTGTAAATTCAGCAGCGATGTACAGAAAGGCAGTATATGAATATACCCCGCGAGCCGCGAGTGGGACTTGCGCTAGGTGGCGGTGCGGCTCGCGGTTGGGCGCATGTGGGCGTTATTCGGGCCTTGGAACAAGCCGGCATTCGGCCACACCTGGTGTGCGGCACTTCAATTGGCGCACTAGTGGGAGCGGCCTACGCCGCAGGCGAGCTGGAGCATTTCGAGCAATGGCTGCTAGAGCTGGGCATTACTAACGTGTTCTCGTTTCTGGATGTAAGTATGAATGGCGGGTTGATCAAGGGTGATCGGTTAATCGAGTTCTTTCGCTCTAATTTCATCGACCGCCCGATCAAGGACTTAGCCATGCCTTATGCGGCTGTCGCCACTGCGTTGCATACCGGGGCGGAAGTCTGGTTACGCGAGGGTTCGACCGTCGAAGCGATACGCGCCTCCATCGCACTTCCCGCGTTGTTTGCGCCGGTATTACATGAAGGTCGGTTGCTGGTGGACGGCGGCCTTGTGAATCCGGTACCAGTATCGCTAGCACGCGCGATGGGCGCCGATATCGTGATTGCGGTCGATCTTAGCTCTGACATTATAGGTCGTAACTTACGTGAGGAATATGCGCTTGAAGTGCCGAGCGCCGAGGTCAGCGAATGGAAACGTAAACTGCAAGCACACATTAGCGCACTTTTTCCAACACAACAGGACGATGAGCCTAAACTTCCCTCCGTGCTTGACGTGGTAACCTCTAGTATCAATATTATGCAGGTGCGTATTAGCCGTAGCCGCATGGCGGGAGAGCCGCCCGATGTGATTATCGCGCCACGTCTGGCACACCTCGGCTTACTTGATTTTCATCGCGCTAAAGAAGCAATTGAGGAAGGCGAACGTGCAGTGGAGGCAGCGCTACCGAGCCTGATCGCCTACTGTAAACCATCCCCATAAGGGCGACGATGTTGAATGGCTGCGTGCAAAGAATTTTATGTCTAATTTCGGTTTCAGCCACCTATGCTTAATTAGCAGTTTTGCAACTTTCAGCCTAACTTATCTAGTGTAGGCTTCTATCAGGTAGCGGCGCATCATGCGATGGCTGTTGAAATAAGATGCATTTTTGCTGATGGCATATTTCATGACCTTAATCCAGCGGCTTGCATCCTGATGATAATAAAGCGGTAACACTACTTGTTCCAGCTTGTCGTATAGGGAAATGGCATCGCTACCATTGCTGCTGGTTATGTTGCCAATAGCCCAACCGGTGATACCGTCAATGCAGCCTTCAATCCACCAGCCATCAAGTACCGATAAGCTAGGAACGCCATTGATTGCAGCCTTCATGCCACTGGTGCCAGAAGCCTCATACGGGCGAAGCGGCGTATTAAGCCAAACATCACTACCAGCCACCATGCCATGTGCAATATCAAGATTGTAATTGGGTAAGTACACCGTAGGAATGATGCCTGCCAGCTGATTGGCGTAACCGTGCAACTCAGCAATCAACGCTTTGCCGCCTTCATCGCTAGGGTGCGCTTTACCACTCATGACTATCTGAAACGGGTATTGTTGGGCAATTCGTTTTAATCTTTCTATATCAGAAAATAGCATATCCGGACGTTTGTAGGCCGTCATACGCCTTGCAAACGACAAGATTGGAATATTGAGGTCGAATCTAGCCCCGGTTAAATCAAATATCTGCCCAATAAGCGCTGTTTTTGCTTGCTGGTGCGCCTGCCAAATAGCTTCATCTGAAATGCAACACTCTGCACGTATGAGTAGTTCAGGTTCGTGATGCCAACCTGGAATGTACGTGTTATAAAGTTCGTGAAAACCGTCTGCCGCCCAAGTCAAAGGATGCACACCGTTGGTAATAGCATGCACTTGATAGCCGGGGAACATTTTATTGGAAATATCAGCATGGCTTTTTGCAACACCATTCACATACTCACTCAAATTTAAGGCTAGGCGCGTCATATTCAGTGAATCTTCCCCAGCAAGATGCCTAATTGTAGGTAGGTCAAAAGTATGGTCAAACACTCGATTTACTAACGCATAATCAAAGCGGTCGTGTCCAGCTTCAACAGGGGTGTGGGTTGTGAAACTGCACATCTCGCGTACACGTGGAATGTCGTAATGTGGCTCTCCCGCCCTCAACTCTTCCAAAGGGTAAGCGTATCGGTGTAACAGTTCCACACCTAACAGGGCAGAGTGACCTTCATTCATGTGGTAATGAAAAATAGTAAAACCCAGCGCCTGCAGTAACCGTACCCCGCCGATGCCAAGCACGATTTCTTGCTTCAGGCGGTAGGTCGAATCACCGCCGTACAAATAGTGTGTGAGTTCACGGTCTTCAGAGCTATTCTCGTTAAGGTCAGTATCCAGCAGAAGCACCGGCTGCTTACCGCCGCTGAGTCCCTCCACCAAATACAGCCATGCACCTATCCAAACAAGACGACCTTCAATGGTGACGGCCACTTTGGCATCCAGCGGCTTTGCCCAGAGTTCAGGCTGCCAAAAATCAGGGAGTTCTACCTGATGACCTTGCTCATCAATTTTTTGGCGGAAATAACCAGCTCGGCTTACCAAACTAATCGCAACCATGGGCAGCATTAAATCTGCTGCCGAACGTACCATATCACCCGCTAATACACCTAAACCGCCTGCGTAAGTCGGAATCTCATTACGCAAAGCAATCTCCATGGAAAAGTAGGCTACACGTGGCGAATGGGTGAACTCCTCAAGCATGGCGCTCCTTTCAAAGCGTTGTTTTGAATCATTTATTCAAAAAACAATATTTAAGTGAATAATAAGGTATTTGCTGGCAATACTGTTGATATACATCAATCAAAGACTGTACTCAACTCGTAGATGCAGGCTTCCAAAGGCAGACTAAGCTCTGAGGCTGACCATTCAAAAAGGCTGGCAAACCGCAAAGCGGTTGCTTGCATACGACTTTTCAAGTGCTTTAGCACTTAGAAAATCAGAGTACCCTTGTGGTACAAAGTTGAATGATTAGATGCTCCAATATTCAAATCAAAAATCACTACCTCGCCTTACCAAATGTAACCATCAATTTCAAAATTGTTACGATAATGTAACTTTATGCTTGAATCAGCTATTACTTTGTGTTACTTTTTGACCTGCGTCAAAGTGTCACACCAAAAAAAGTAATAGACAGGTCAACCGTATTAAGTTGCGAATGATATATGGCATCCTATCCTTTAGGCTACAAAATGATTGCCAAGCCAAGCAACTCACTGTCCCCTAAGGGCTTTGTGTGGCTTTTTACTGGCATCGTCTTGGTTGTGGCAATTATTGCTATTGGTATGTCTCAGATTGGCGCTTGGTTTGTATTACCTTTTGCTGGGCTTGAAGTATTGGCATTTGCAGTTGCGTTTTACCAAGTGCATGTTCATTACAATGACTATGAAAGTATTTCGCTAGAAGGTGACAATGTTGTTATTGAAAAACATACTAACAAAAGCACAGAGAAAATTACCTTTCAACGCTACTGGGTCAAAGTAACGTTGCGTGACATGCAAAATGGAACAGTTAGCCTTTTTATAGGCTCACATGGTAAGCAAGTGGAATTTGGTCAACGTTTTATGGATGATATGCAACGCATTGAACTCGCAAAACAACTCAAGGTACAGTTAGCTAAGTTTGAATAATTTGGCTAATAATTAACTTGGTTTTAATTATTAATTTGGAGCGTGTATGTTAATGCAAGGACTTAAAAAAATTGGTGCCGTCTTGCTTTTAGCAATGGTGAGCATGGTTGCATATGCTGATTACAGCTGGAACTTTCCTGAACCAGTAACGCCGATGGCCTTAGACACGCTACACGTCCACAATAAATTTATGCTGATTACGATGGCGATTTTTGTGGTAGTACTTGCCATCATGATTTACTCTATTTTTGCACATCGAAAAAGTAAGGGGTTCAAACCCGTTACTGATAAAGCCCCTTCAACTGCCATAGAAATTTTCTGGACATTAATCCCATTTGCCATCCTGCTGTTGATTGACTTCGTGATCATGGGCATTCCTGCCTACCACAGCGTTATTATGATGGAAGACACACGTAACGGCTCTGAAATGGTAATCAAAGTCACTGGTTCACAATGGCGCTGGCAGTACGAATACATGAGCGGTGATGCAGAAGGCATTAAGTTTGTCAGTAATTTGACAACTAATAATAAGCAAATGCATAACGAAGAAGATAAAGGTCAAAACTACCTGTTAGAGGTAGATAACCCATTGGTATTACCAGTCGATACAAAAGTACGCGTACTCATGACCGCCACTGATGTGTTGCACAACTGGTGGGTGCCGCAGTTTGGTTCTTCACGCTTGGCTGTACCTGGCTTTATCCGTGAAACATGGGTGCAGGTGACTAAGCCTGGTGTGTATCGCGGGCAATGTAAAGAGCTTTGTGGCAAAGGTCACGGCTACATGCCGGTGGTTGTTCATGCCGTTTCTAAAGAAGAATACAAAACATGGGTGCTTGCCAAGAAAGAAGAAGCTGCTCAAGCTGACGCTGGCGCCGATCAAGAATGGACGAAAGAAGACCTGATCGCTAAAGGTAAAGAAGTGTATGAGAAAAACTGTGCAGTATGTCATCAGGTAACTGGTGCCGGCATACCTCCAGCATTCCCAGCCTTGACTGGCGGAAAAATTACCACCGCACCAATTTTTGGGGCAGATGGAAAATACTTACCTGACAGCCATTTGGATCGTGTACTTAACGGTAAAAATATAATGCCAGCGTGGAAAGCCGTATTAAATGACACTGAAATCGCCGCTGTTATCAGTTATGAGCGTAATGCACTAGGCAATAGCGTAGGCGATTTTGTACAACCCTCACAAGTAAAAGCCGCACGTCAATAGTCAAGTTTAGGCACAGGAGATAGTAATGAGTACAACAACGGTAGCGCACCATGACGAACATGCTGACCACCCAACAGGTATTATGCGTTGGCTAACAACCACGAATCATAAAGATATTGGTACGATGTACCTGACCTTTTCGCTCATCATGTTTTTGGTTGGCGGTTCTATGATTCTAGGCATTCGTGCCGAGTTATTTCAGCCTGGATTGCAACTGATGAATCCTGATTTTTTTAACCAACTCATCGGCGTGCATGCTTTAATCATGATTTTTGCTGCGCTAATGCCAGCTGCAACCGGCTTTGCCAACTGGATGATTCCATTGCAAATCGGCGCGCCAGACATGGCTCTACCACGCCTAAATAACTGGGGGTTCTGGCTGTTGCCACCTTCAGCCATTCTATTAACATTACCATTCACATTAGCGCTGTTTGGCATAGGGGATGGCGCCCTAGCGACTGGCTGGACGTT
This sequence comes from Methylotenera sp., assembly GCA_030655015.1. Taxonomy (GTDB): domain Bacteria; phylum Pseudomonadota; class Gammaproteobacteria; order Burkholderiales; family Methylophilaceae; genus Methylotenera. Next base: position 14,230 of record JAURWJ010000017.1, read on the forward strand.
TTACCCACCACTTTCAATACAGGGTGGCATTGGTGTTGACTTTGCTATCTTTGCAGTACACTTACTCGGCATATCCTCTGTACTAGGTTCTATCAACATCATTGTTACGCTGTTTAATATGCGCGCGCCTGGTATGACTTTGATGAAGATGCCACTGTTTGCATGGGGCTGGTTGATTACCGCGTTCTTATTGATTGCCACTATTCCAGTATTAGCAGGTGCGGTCACTATGTTGCTCACCGATCGTCATTTTGGCACACACTTTTTTGATGCGGCAGGCGGTGGCGATCCTATCATGTTCCAACATTTGTTTTGGTTCTTTGGTCATCCTGAAGTCTATATTTTACTGTTGCCAGTTTGGGGCTTTATCCCACAAATTTTGCAGACATTTACACGTAAGCCAATATATGGCTACAAAGCACAAGTCTACGCGTTCTGGGCAATTGGTGCCTTATCAGTCGTGGTTTGGGCGCATCACTTCTTTACCGCTGGTCTGCCTGTGCCTGCACTGCTCTACTTTATGTACAGCACCATGGCAATTTCTCTACCACTTGCGGTTTTATTCTTCTGCTGGATTAAAACAATGTGGAAAGGCTCAATGAGTTTTGAAACACCCATGCTGTTTACCGTAGGCTGGATCATTCTGTTTGGCATTGGCGGGTTAACAGGTTTGGTATTAGCTGACGTTGCGGCGGACGCCCAATATCACAACAGTTACTTTGTAGTGGCACACTTCCATTACACACTATTTGCCGGCGGCATCATGGGTATTATGGCAGGCGTTTACTACTGGTTACCAAAAATGACCGGGCACATGTATAGCGAGAAGCTAGGTAAAACACACTTCTGGCTGACTGCGATTTCCTTTAACCTGACCTTTATTCCACAATTCTTCTTAGGTCTTGCTGGCATGCCACGCCGTATTCCTGACTACGCGTTACAGTTTGCTGAATTTAATATGATTTCATCGATCTCAGCATTTGTTTTAGGCTTATCACAGTTGCTATTTGTTTACATCATCATTACTTGTGTACGTGGCGGTAAAAAAGCAACCGATCAGGTATGGGAAGGTGCTGAAGGCTTAGAGTGGACATTGCCCTCACCTCCACCATATCATAGCTTTACTGAGCAGCCGATTATCAAGTAAATTGAAAAGCTAAATTAAAGTAAAAATGAAGGCTTGTTGATTTAGATGAGCCTTCGATACTACATGGAAAAAACCTGTATGCAAAAACCAGGCTCAAAAAAAAATAAAATAGTTGCTTTAATTTTAGGCGCGATTGCATTGGCATGGTATTTAGCATCCATGTTTACGCTATGGAAATAAAAGTTGAAAATAACAGCACTAGCCCAGATCAACAAAGAAAATTAGCGAATAAAAAGCTAGGCTTTAAGTTGCTCTGGGTTGTTGCGGGATCCATTGCTTTTGCGATTGCACTGGTGCCTTTATATAATGTGCTGTGCACTTTAACGGGGCTTAATGGTAAAACAAAAACGACTGCATCTGAGATTTCAAACACAAAAGTTGATGAGTCAAGATGGGTTACGGTTCAATTTACATCAAATGTGATGCCTGGTTTAGGTTGGAATTTCCACCCTAAACAAAGCAGCATTAAATTGCACCCAGGACAAGTGGAAACTGTGTTGTTTGAGGCCAAAAACATTACGAGTCAAGTGGTGGCAGGACAAGCAGTTCCGAGTGTTTCACCAGGTGTAGCCTCTATCTATTTAAAGAAAATAGAATGCTTCTGCTTTATGCGACAAGAACTGCAACCAGGTGAGACCAAAGTCATGCCGCTAAGGTTTTTTGTAAGTCCAGAGTTACCTAGTGATGTCAGCGAAATGACTTTGTCGTATGCATTTTTTAGTGCAGATAAACAATAGAAAAAATTAGGTTAACTGTTAAAAGTAAGGTAAGTGCAGCAGGTAAGCATCACTCAACCGCAGATACGTTGAAGTAGATTAATTAAACATAATGTAATAGGAGCTTATGCATGGAAACACATTCAGGTAATCATTATTATGTTCCTCACGGGAGTTTATACCCGGTGGTTATTTCAGCAGGTCTGTTGAGCCTTGCCTCCGGTTTTATTTTCAGTCTGGCTACCGACACCAACAAAGATTTAGCCTATCTGCAAACGCCTGGTAAATGGATGATGTACATTGGAGCGGCTCTTATTCTGCTCATGACCTTTAAGTGGCTGGGTGCAGTTGTGACTGAAAGCGTGACGGGACAGTACAAAAAATGGGAAGATCAATCTTTCCGCATTGGCATGATTGTATTTATCTGCTCTGAGATCGCATTTTTTGCTGCGTTCTTTGGTGCACTATTTTATATGCGTATTATTTCCGTGCCAGATTTAGCTGCATTTGACCCGCTATTTACACCTTATAAAGACTTCTTAGGTACTTGGCCCTCCGCTGGCCCCGGTGGTGTAGTACTTGGCAAAGAATATTCTCCTGGCACACTTAACCCTATGGGCGCGTGGGGCTTGCCAGCGATCAACACCGCGCTATTGCTGTCATCAGGCGCCACTATTACTTGGGCACATTGGGGTTTGCTTAAAGACAATCGTAAGCAGTTGATTATCGGCTTATTTCTTACTGTCGCTTTAGGTACTGCATTCTTGGTTTGCCAAGCATTCGAATACCATGAAGCCTATACAGAGATGGGCTTAACGCTGGGAAGCGGTGCTTATGGTGCAACTTTCTTTATGCTCACAGGCTTTCACGGCTTTCACGTCACCTTGGGTACAATCATGTTGATTGTCATTTTGCTACGTTCAATGAAGGGCCACTTCTCAGCCAAGAGCCATTTTGGCTTTGAAGGGGTTGCCTGGTACTGGCACTTTGTGGATGTGGTGTGGCTGGGTCTGTTTATATTCGTTTACTGGTTGTAATGGTATTTATAAAAAGGGGCGATGCTCACGCACCGCCCTTTTTTGTTTGAACCTAGCTTTCATTCCATCCAATAAATAATAGCCGTGCTGTTTGCGGTTTTTGGAAAACCATCAGATTTTTGGCTGGCCAATTAAACCAAAGTAGTAGCCTATTAATAACAGTAAAAATAATGTAATTGAAAGACCGATACGTATGGTCAACGCCTTAACGGTACGCTCACCACCGTCTTTATCTTTCGCTAAAAAATATAATGCAGAAAATAAGCTGCCAACTATGGCAAACAGCACGACTACAATCGCAATTTTAATTAACATGACGAGGCCCTATCTTTATAGATACGGCATTATGCGTTGCATATGATACAAAAGCAATTTGGCTTAACTAAGTACGTATTTAAACCCTCATGGCTAGGGACGCTTATATTGATCATTTGCGTGCCATTATTTATTAAACTTGGGCTTTGGCAGTACAACAAGGCTGCGTTAAAACAAGAAATCCAATCTAATTACGAAATTGCCGTGAGTACTGATGCACTCAAGCTACCGAGTCAGGTAGATAACTTTAATGCTTGGCAATATAAAAAAATAAAAATAAAGGGCACCTACAATACGCAATATCAAATACTGCTCGACAATCAGGTAGAAAATAACAAAGCGGGGTTTCATGTACTCACGCCATTAAAGTTAGCTGATAGGAACGATTACATCCTCATCAACAGGGGCTGGGTAGAAGGCGGCGCCGTGCATAACAACATACCCGACATTGTTACGCCAAGTGAACCGATCGAAGTAGTTGGTCAAGTTTCTATCCCCAGTAAAAAGATTTTTACGCTAGAAAGCAATGCAGAAAAAACGGTTTGGAATAAAGTGTGGCAGCACATGGATATGGATCGCTATCAAAAAAGTGTCCCCATCACAGTGTTACCTGTGGTAATTAAACTTGATGCAAAAAGCAATGCCGGCGGCTTTGTCCGTCATTGGCAAATACCGGCGAGTAGAATTGCCACTAATATAGGCTATGCTTATCAGTGGTTTGGCTTTGCCTTTGCCAGCATTATGATTTATTTATTCACCAGTATTAAAAAAGTCTCAGGCAATCAATAAAATACAGGCAACTTTAAATATGCAAAACGAAGTAGAAAATACCGAATATCTTGGTCGACAACGTAGAGGGCGGCTAGTGTTTCTTAGCATGCTGATATTTTTTATGACGCCTATCGTAGCTGTCATTGCGATGTATAAGCTAGACTGGAAACCTAAAGGCGAAAGCATTGGTGAACTGGTCACTCCAGCAAAACTCCTCACCATGAATAACCCCATCATAACCAGCGAAGGGTCGGTCGCTCCAGCAAGTCTATGGAAAGAAAAATGGAGCATGGTTTATGTAACCGCATCTTGTGAGGATGCCTGCAAAAACAAATTACATACCATGCGTCAATTACATGTTTCTTTGTATAAAGAAATACCGCGCATGCAGCGCGTACTCATCAGTACCTCTAATAATAATGTTGCTGAGTTAAAACAAATCTATCCAGATATGCTGGTATTGGATCAGCCTACGGTTGAAATCAACGCACTTGGTAATCAATTTAACATCGAAAACGAGCAGTCTATTACTGCCAACAGGATTTATTTGGTTGATCCACTGGGGCACTTAATGATGAGTTATGCGCCAACGACGGATCCAGCGCTGATTCGTAAAGATATTACACGCCTCATGAAGTACTCTTGGGCAGGCTGATGATGCAGCACGTTTTTTTTAAACGCTTGTCTTTATTTGCAGCGGTGCTCGCGCTATGTGTCATCGTACTTGGCGCTTATGTGCGATTATCCGATGCTGGACTTGGCTGCCCAGATTGGCCAGGCTGCTACGGAGCACTTACCGTGCCTCAAAGTGAAATGGCTATTCAAAAAGCGCAAGTCGTATTTCCAGATAGCCCGATTGAATCCGATAAAGCCTGGAAAGAAATGGCACATCGCTATCTAGCCGGCGCATTGGGCTTAGTCATACTCATTATGTTTTTTTCTAGCTGGCGGCTCAAAGCAAGCATCAAAGTACACCCCATGCTACCAACGGCCCTGCTTATTATCGTGGGTTTTCAAGCTGCACTAGGCATGTGGACGGTCACCATGCTGCTAAAGCCTGCCATTGTCAGCGCACATCTTATTGGCGGCATGACAACGCTGGCATTGCTTACTTGGATAACACATCGGCATTGGGCAACGGGGGTTACCAACAGTACAATTTCGCCAGCACTAAAACTCACTATACGCGGCGCCTTGCTGATTTTGCTCGGGCAAGTTTTTTTAGGTGGCTGGACCAGCACTAATTACGCAGCACTTGCCTGTACTGACTTTCCAACGTGTCATGGTGCCTGGGTTCCCGTAATGGACTTTAAAGATGCATTTCATTTGTTACGTGAGCTTGGGCAAAGTGCCAATGGCGGCAATTTAACACTGCCTGCTTTAGTAGCTATTCAGTGGACACACCGCATCGGCGCACTTATTACGTTTATTTATTTAGCGACTTTGGCATTCAAAACAATCAATATCCAACATCTGAGAGCTCTGGCGCTACTACTACTCGCCACATTATTGGCGCAAGTGTGCATTGGCATTGCAAATTTAGTACTGCATCTTCCGTTAGCACTCGCCGTATTACATAACCTAGGCGCAGCTCTGCTGATAATCATCACCGTAATACTTAACTCAAAAGTAACGAGTACAAAATATGACCACGCAAAAATATACCCGTGAGGCACCCATGCGCATCATCGTAACCAACCAGATTAAAAACTTGTTACACAGATTCAAGATTTTCTTTCCACTGTGTAAACCGCGTGTGACTTCCTTAATCGTGTTCACCGCACTCATCGGCATGTTTTTAGCCACACCCAACATGGTGCCCTTGCCACTTTTGCTAGCCACGACCATTGGCATTGCATTTGCGTCTGGTGCGGCGGCGGCGTTTAACTGCCTGATTGAACATAAAATTGATGCCATTATGGCGCGTACCCGTGCACGCCCACTGCCTACGGGACAAGTTTCATCACTAGAAACCATGGTATTTGCCACATTGCTAGGTTTAACCGGGCTTAGCATTTTATACGTTTACGTCAACCCACTTACCATGTGGCTCACGCTGGCTACTTTTGTCGGTTATGCCGTGATTTACACCATATTTCTTAAACCTGCAACACCGATGAATATCGTCATTGGAGGCGCATCAGGTGCAATGCCGCCTATTTTGGGTTGGGCCGCTGTAACCAACACCATTTCACCAGAATCGCTCATTATGTTTTTAATCATTTTCGCATGGACTCCACCCCACTTCTGGGCGCTGGCGCTGTATCGCCGAGAAGAGTACGCTAAAGTTGGCATGCCCATGCTACCCGTCACCCATGGTGAAGCATTTACACTGCTACATATATTGCTCTACACCATCATCCTCATTGTGGTTTCACTCATGCCTTACGGACTTGGCATGAGCGGCATGATTTACTTGGCATCCGTGATCATATTGAACGCCATTTTCATGGCTTATGTCATTGCGCTTTACAAAAAATATTCAGATGATCTGGCAAAGCGCACCTTCAGATACTCAATTATCTACTTAACGCTATTATTTGCCGCTTTACTAGTCGACCATTATTGGTTGATGTAATTGGCAAGAATTGTCTCCTCAATATGTGCAATTAGGTTTTTCCATATAACCCCCAATCACCAACAAACATCTATGCTTAAAATAGGCAAAAGTGATATCCAAATCTACGGCTCGATAATATTGAGAGACTAAACACCTCCCCTACCTGCACCATCCACATCACTAAGTAAAAGTTGCATTGGCTCAATATATATTGAGCCAATGCAATATATTACATTGTATAATTGCGAAATATTGACGCATCCACTTGATGCGAGGGCAGTATTCAGTACAAAACACGCCAGTTAAGATTTTGTCGGAACAAGCAAAAATTACCCCTAATGATCAATTTTCTTTAGTTTTATTTAAGGACCGAAGTGATGAGTAACAATAATGTAGAAACGTTTTACGACGACTACGTCATCAGAAAGTTTACTGTGATGGCAGTGGTTTGGGGGGTGGTCGGCATGCTGGTCGGCGTGCTAATTGCCGCACAGCTTGCTTTTCCAGCACTTAATTTTGATCTACCCTGGTTTAGCTTTGGTCGTTTACGCCCGCTACATACCACTGCCGTGATTTTCGCTTTTGGCGGAAGTGCTTTATTTGCCACTTCTTACTACGTTGTGCAACGTACTAGCCAAGTGAGATTAGCCTTCCCACTCTTAGCACGCTACACATTCTGGGGCTATCAAGCTGTCATTCTTGCCGCCGCCATCAGCTTGCCACTAGGTTATACCCAAGGCAAAGAATATGCTGAACTTGAGTGGCCAATTGACTTGTTGTTATTAGTGGTTTGGGTGATGTACGCACTGGTATTTTTTGGTACGATTGCTAACAGAAAAATTAAACACATTTATGTTGCCAACTGGTTTTACGGTGCGTTTATCATTGTGGTGGCGTTACTGCACATTGTAAACAGTGCAGCCATTCCATCTGAGTGGTTTAGGTCATATTCTGCCTATTCTGGCGTGCAAGATGCCATGATCCAATGGTGGTATGGTCATAATGCGGTTGGCTTCTTCTTAACCGCCGCGTTCTTAGGCATGATGTACTACTTTGTGCCAAAACAGGCGCAACGTCCGGTGTACTCATATCGCTTATCTATCGTGCACTTCTGGGGCTTGATCTTCACCTACATGTGGGCAGGCTCACATCATTTACACTACACTGCATTGCCTGACTGGACGCAATCAGTCGGCATGGTGTTATCACTGATCCTGCTAGCGCCAAGCTGGGGCGGCATGATCAACGGCATGATGACCATGTCTGGCGCATGGCACAAACTGCGCGATGATCCAATTTTACGCTTCATGATCGTGTCACTTTCATTCTACGGCATGAGTACGTTTGAAGGTCCAATGATGGCGATTAAAACTGTCAATGCGCTATCGCACTACACAGACTGGACTGTAGGCCATGTTCACTCAGGCGCGCTAGGCTGGGTAGGTTTTATCTCTATGGGCTCGTTGTATTTCTTAACACCACGCCTGTGGGGCTTAAAACAAATGTACAGCACAAAAGCCATTGAGCTGCACTTCTGGTTAGCAACCATTGGCGTCGTGTTATATATCACTGCCATGTGGATTTCTGGCGTAACCGCCGGTTTAATGTGGCGCGCGATTAACGAAGATGGCACACTCACCTACACCTTTGTTGAATCCGTTAAAGCAATGCATCCTTTCTACGTTATTCGTATGATAGGTGGATTAATGTACGTAAGCGGCATGATTATCATGTTGTGGAACGTCATTAAAACCGTACAAATGGGTCAAGCAACACCCGCTAAAATTCCAGCTGTTGTAGCACATGCTTAAGGATCATAAAAATGGCAAATAATGAGAAAAAAGGGTTTACGCACGAGAAGATTGAAACTAACAGCTTCTTGATGATTGTGTTGATTTTAGTAGTGGTTTCGTTCGGCGGTTTGGTTGAAATCGTGCCGTTGTTTTTTCAAAAATCAACGACACAACCGATTGAAGGCTTAAAGCCTTATACCGCACTGCAACAAGCGGGACGTGATATTTACTTGCGTGAAGGCTGTTACAACTGCCACTCACAAATGATCCGCCCATTTAAAGCTGAAACCTTGCGCTATGGTCATTACTCAGTGGCTGGTGAATCTGTGTTTGATCATCCATTTCAATGGGGCAGCAAGCGTACTGGGCCTGATTTGGCACGTGTAGGCGAACGTTATAGCGACGAATGGCACCGCATTCACTTAATTAACCCGCGTGATTTAGTGCCAGAATCTGTCATGCCTGGTTATCCTTGGTTAGAAAAAACTCTAGTGAATGCAGAAAAAATGCCAGCTCACTTGCGTGCATTAAAAATTGCAGGGGTGCCATATACAGATGAAGAAATCAAAAATGCGGCAAATGATGTCTATGGTAAAACCGAAATGGAAGCCATGATTGCTTATCTACAAGTGCTGGGCACAGCACTTAAACAGTAAGCGCGCAACATGGATATTACTGATTTACGCAGCATAGCAACCGTTGCCGCTTTGGTGACATTTGTCGGCATTTGGGTGTGGGCATGGTCTGGGCGGCATAAAAAAGATTTTGATGAAGCGGCAAGATTGCCGCTTGAGGGAGATGAAGAATGAGTGATTTTACAAGTAGTTTTTGGCCGATTTTCATTTCAGCCATTGTCATTGGCGGTATTATTTTCTGTTTAGTCGTATTGTTTATTACCAGCAAATCACACGACCCTCGTCATACAGGTCAATCAACCGGCCACGTGTACGATGGAGATATTGTGGAAATGAACAACCCGATGCCTAGATGGTGGATGTGGATGTTTATTATCACCTGTATATTTGGCGTAGCTTATCTATTCCTCTACCCAGGCTTAGGTACTTATAAAGGCGCTTTCGGCTGGACTCAAGTTAATCAGTATGAGCAAGAAGTCAAAGAATCTAATGATCGCATAGCACCACTCTATGCAGCTTTTACGGCGATGAAAGCCGAAAATGTTGCCCAGGATGCCAAGGCAATGGCGATCGGCGAACGTTTATTTATGAATAATTGCTCACAATGTCATGGATCAGATGCACATGGCAGTCGCGGCTTTCCTAACTTAACAGACAACGACTGGCTATATGGCGGCGCGCCGGAAACTATAGTAGAAACTATTACCAACGGTCGCCACGGCATGATGCCGCCAATGTCCGCAGCGGTAGGTAGCCCGGATGATGTTAAAGATGTCGCTCAATATGTGTTAAGTTTGTCTAACAGCGAACATGATGTTAATCGTGCGGCTCTGGGTAAAGATAAATTTGCTGCATGTGCAGCTTGTCATGGTGCTGATGGCAAAGGCAATCAGGCTGTTGGTGCACCAAATCTAACTGATGATATTTGGCTACATGGCGCAGGCGAAGCCGCTATTATTGATCGTTTTAACAACGGTAAAAGCAAACAGATGCCAGCGCAGGGTACGCGTTTAACACCTGAGCAGATTCATGTATTAGCGGCTTATGTTTGGCGCTTTTCAAATTCAACTGCGGCTCAATAAATAGCCCATTATTTAATTGATTGCTGATGTGAAACTTTAATGCAGATTGAATAATCTCATTATTACTTGAAGCCCGATATTTTGCACATGTAAAAATATCGGGCATTGTCTATTTCTGCGTCACCATTATGCAAGGTCTTAAAACAAGTGCCTAATCAGAAACAAAAGTCGAAAAAAATCATTCCTATTGTCAGTGATACTTCAGCCGTTAAATCGGTATCACTCTACGAAGCGCATCAAAAAATCTACCCTCGCAACATCTCTGGCTTTTACAAAAACTGGCGCTGGGCCATGATTTGGATTACACAAATTGTGTTTTATGGTGTGCCATGGCTACAATGGGGCGAGCGCCAAGCTGTATTACTCGATATCAGCACGCATCGCTTCTATATTTTTGGCCTAGTGCTTTATCCACAAGACTTAATTTACCTAGTCGTCATTTTAATTATTGCAGCGTTAGCCCTTTTCTTATTCACCGCAGTTGCTGGCAGGCTATGGTGTGGTTTTGCCTGCCCACAATCGGTCTATACTGAAATATTTTTATGGATTGAACGTAAGGTTGAGGGCGACCGTGCGGCGCGCATGCGTTTAGACAGCATGAAGTTTGGGTTAAAAAAGTTCTACAAAAAATGGCTTAAACATTTGGCTTGGATTAGCTTTTCAATGTGGACAGGCTTTACTTTCTTAGGTTACTTCACCCCGATACGTGACCTCTTGCAAAACATTGCATTATTTAATTTAAGCCCATGGGAAACTTTCTGGATATGCTTTTATGGGTTTGCCACCTATGGCAACGCAGGCTTTTTGCGTGAACAAATCTGCAAACACATGTGCCCGTATGCACGCTTTCAAAGTGCTATGTTTGACAACGATACCCTCATCGTTACTTACGATGAAGAACGTGGGGAGCCGCGTAGTGGTCGTTCTCGTAAAGTTGATGCCAAACAATCGGGTTTAGGCGACTGTATTGACTGTAGCTTCTGTGTACAAGTCTGCCCAACAGGTATTGATATTCGTAACGGCTTGCAATACGAATGTATTAGCTGCGGACTATGTGTGGATGCATGCAACAGCATTATGGATAAAATGGAATACCCCCGTGGTTTAATCCGTTTTTCAACGCAAAATGCACTCACCCAGCACTGGACGCAACATCAAGTAATCCGAAAAATTTTACGCCCTCGTGTGCTTGTTTATAGCGGACTATTGTTATTCATGAGTGCTGGGCTTGTTTACTCGTTGGCCACCCAAGTAGCATTCAAGGTTGATGTTATTCGTGATCGCGGCGTGATGTCACGCTTAGTCTCTGGTGGTAAAGTTGAGAATGTATATCGATTACAAATTACCAATGCCTCTGAAAAACTGGAAACCTATCGCATCTCAGTGGAGGGGATCAAAGGCTTATCTATAGCATCAGATAAGGAATTTACCGTGAACCCCGCTGAATCGCGTATGGTTGCAGTGAGCTTGCAAATTGAAGACGGCTCAATCAAGAGTGGTTCACATCCGATTGAGTTTGAAAT
>JAURWJ010000021.1 GCA_030655015.1 Methylotenera sp.
ATACCGCTGTCATTGACTTTAATCATTAATTTCATTACATCGCCACATGCAGGCGCGCCGACCATGCCGGTTCCTACATTCGGGTCATTTTTATCTAATGTACCCACGTTACGCGGGTTTTCGTAGTGATCTAAAACTTTATCTGAATATGCCATTTTATGTCTCCTGTACATCTAAAATACTTCACAAACTCGACGTTGACTGCGCCTTGCCGTACTAATCGTACTGTCTGCGGCTTGTCGCCTTGATTTTGCTTCCTATTTTAAATGCTTGTTATGCCTCAAATTTTTACTAAGAAGCTTTATTTAAAAATTCTAATTATTAAATAAACTAATGTGCTGCCCATTGAACTTTTGATAGATCTACGCCATCTTTAAACATCTCCCATAATGGGGATAGCTCACGTAATTTATCAATTTTGCTTTTCATTAACTTGATGGTGTACTCCACATCTGCGTCGGTGGTAAAGCGTCCAATTGAAAAGCGAATTGAGCTGTGCGCTAATTCATCAGAACGACCTAATGCACGTAACACGTAACTAGGTTCAAGGCTGGCTGAGGTACAGGCTGAGCCACTTGATACTGCGATGCCTTTTACTGCCATAATCAGCGATTCACCTTCAACATAATTGAAGCTGATGTTTAAATTATGCGGCACACGGTGCTCTAAATCACCATTGACATAGACTTCTTCAATCGATTGCAGACCGTTTAACAACTTGTCGCGCAGACGGCGGATACGACCATTTTCTTCGTCCATTTCTTCTCGCGCAATTCTAAAAGCCTCGCCCATCCCCACGATTTGGTGAGTGGCTAGCGTGCCCGAGCGCATACCGCGCTCATGACCGCCACCGTGCATTTGTGCCTCGATGCGGATGCGTGGTTTACGACGAACGTACAATGCACCGATGCCCTTAGGGCCGTAGGTTTTGTGTGCACTAAAGCTCATTAGATCAACTGGTAATTTTTCTAAATCAATATGTACTTTACCTGTGGCCTGCGCGGCATCAACATGAAAAATCACACCGTTTTCACGGCAAATGTTACCAATGGCGGTGATGTCTTGAATCACGCCAATTTCATTATTCACAAACATGACTGACGCCAACACGGTATCAGGGCGAATTGCCGCTTTGAATTTTTCTAAATCAACCAAGCCATTCGGTTCCGGATCCAAGTAGGTTGCGGTAAAGCCCTGACGCTCAAGCTCGCGCACGGGGTCAATCACCGCCTTATGCTCGGTGGTGATGGTGATGATGTGTTTGCCTTTGCCACTATAAAAGTTGGCTGCGCCTTTAATGGCGAGGTTGTTAGATTCAGTCGCACCTGATGTCCATACGATTTCACGTGGATCAGCACCTACTAATTTTGCCACTTCTTCACGTGCATTTTCAACTGCTTTTTCAGCAGTCCAGCCATAAGGGTGGCTACGTGAGGCTGGATTGCCAAAATGCTCCGTCAGATATGGAATCATTTTTGCAGCGACACGTGGATCCACAGGCGTGGTAGCGGAGTAATCCAAATAAATCGGATGAAGACCATCTTCAAAATCTTTCACTACCGGCATTTCTATTGATGCTGACATCTGTTAATTATCCTTAACTTAATATTGTGTAATACTTTTTGTACATACCTGCATGGCAGTTTTATGCCGCAATGGAGGTTAAATGCTTTAACCTTAAAATTTCATGCTTTAAAGTGGCTAGTAAATCAGTCACTTGCTGCGTGGTGTTGTGTGCGCCTAAGCTTACACGTACCGCACCACGTGCTAAATCTGGCGCGACACCCATCGCCAATAATACATGGCTCGGCTCAGTACTGTCGCTAGAGCAGGCTGAGCCGCTGGCGACTGCAAACCCTTTGCGATCCAATGCCATGACTAAAGTTTCACCTTCAATACCTTCAATAGCGAAAAAACTGGTATTGGGTAAACGCGCTACCTGATTGCTGAAAATAGTGATGTTTAGCAACTTCAACCCGTGTTCAAACTGCTCGCGCAACGCTTGTGTGTGGCTGGCAAAGTTGCGTAGGTTCGCTATCGCCAACTCACATGCCATGCCGAATCCTACAATCGCTGCGACATTTTCGGTGCCGCTACGTAACCCTTTTTCCTGCCCACCGCCATGCAGTAATGGTTGTATATCAACGCGCTTATCTAAAATTAGCGCCGCCGCACCTTGCGGGCCATGAATTTTATGGCTTGAAACTGTCATGGCGTGTACGTTTAAATCAGTGAAGCTTATCGGCAATTTACCTAAGCCTTGCACGGCGTCTGTATGCATGTAAGCCCCTGCATTGCGCGCCATTTCAGCGATTGCGGCTATATCTTGTATTGCGCCAGTTTCATTATTGGCTAACATGACAGAAACTAAGCTTGTTGGCTGAGCTAGTGCCAATTTCACTTGCTCTATATTCACGGAGCCGTGGCGGTTAACCGTAATTTCATACGCTACATAGCCAGTTCGCTGCAAGGCAATAGCTGGGCGTGAAACACATGGGTGCTCAATTGCACTATATAAAATCTGCATAGTAGGTTTGCTTGCGGCAATACCTTTTACTGCAAAGTTATTCGCCTCTGTGCCTGTTGCGGTAAATATCACTTGTGAAGCATAGGCGCCACAGGCCTCAGCCACTTGCGTTCTTGCATGCTCTATTGCATCACGCGCAGATCTGCCAAAAATATGACGACTGGTTGGGTTGCCACTTTGTGTGCGCATCCAAGGCAACATTGCATCTAACACGCGGCTATCCAGCGCAGTGGTTGCATTATGATCCAAGTAGATGCTAGACATGATGTTAGCCTGAAATTAAGCGGCTATTTCAGCGTTAAGGGCTGATGCTTTATCATGAACACCATTGCACGCGCGCGGTGTAATTGATATTTTTTGATCGTTTTTTTGCGATGCCACCATGTCGGCAAGTGTTACTCCTGCCAAATACTCTAAAATTTTGGTATTAAGCGCTGACCATAAATCATGCGTCATGCAACGACTTTCGTCACGACAGTTTTCATGGCCGCCACACTGCGTTGCGTCTATGTGCTCATCTACAGCGTTGATGATTTGAGCCACAGAAATATCAGCGTAGTTTTTAGCTAGATTATAACCGCCACCAGGACCACGTATACTTTTAACTAACCCCTGACGACGTAACTTGCTAAAAAGCTGCTCTAGGTAAGATAGCGAAATATCTTGACGCTCACTGATACCAGCAAGCGTAACTGGCTTGATATCTGAAGCGTTTTTTGTTTCGTTAATAGCGAGGTCTAGCATCGCGGTGACCGCGAACCGACCTTTGGTGGTTAAGCGCATGGTGTTTGACTCTAGTTTAAATTCATCAGTAGGGTTGATTTTATAATACCTTACAAATTTAGTCAACTATTGTGTACTTTAGTTCAGCAAGTTTATTTGCGTGATTTTAATCTTAATTTTTTGTGGTTTTTACTGGGTGGGGCTGCACATCAAAAGCTTCACCCACTTCTGCATCAGTATCAACATCCATATTTAATCTAGTTAATTGCGTTTGTAAATCTTGAATGGCTAAATCTTGTTTTGCAGCGTGGTCTAACAATGAGTGAATAGCCTTGATCATCGGGTCGTTTTCATCATTGCCTACGGCGTAAGCAGCAAAACCAATTTTCTGTGCAGTGGCCTCACGTTGTTTAGATTTTTCTTCTTCTAAAATACGTGCTGGAATGCCTACGGCCGTTGCATTAGCAGGTACATCTTTTACCACCACGGCATTGGAGCCGATTTTAGCATTTTCGCCAATAGTAATCGGACCTAACACTTTGGCCCCTGCCCCAATCACCACGCCCGCTTCAAGTGTAGGGTGGCGTTTACCTTTGTTCCATGAAGTGCCACCTAGCGTTACGCCATGATACAAGGTGCAATCATCACCGATGACGGCCGTTTCACCAATTACCACACCCATGCCGTGGTCTATAAATACGCGGCGACCAATGGTGGCGCCAGGGTGAATTTCAATGCCTGTCAGCCAGCGCCCAATGTGAGAGAGAAATCGACCAAGCCAGAAGAAGTCAGCTTTCCAAAGCCGATGGCTTAAGCGATGCATCAACAATGCATGCACGCCAGGGTAGGTGGTTAAAATCTCAACATGTGTACGCGCCGCCGGGTCGCGCTCGAATACGATAGAGATGTCTTCTTTGATATGGTCAAACATGTATTTTGTGGTAGTTTTGAATTAAGCGTAATTATGCCACAAAAGGGTAATGGTTGACTGTTTCAGTATGGATATAGCGACAGTTTGGGCGCTAAGTAAACTGAGTGTCAGCAACTGCTTACTGGGCAGTCGTTGTTACTCGCTAACCCTAATTTGGTATTAATTTGGTTAGCCGCCTCTTTATCTAATTCATTAAGTAAAGAGGCGGTTTTAATGGCTTCATCTTTATTACCTGTTTCAGCTGCGATTAAACCTATATAAAGTAAAGCATTGGTATGGCGTTTGTTTTGGGCATAGATCTGGCCAAAATGATTAGCAGCACTCTGAGTTTCTTTAAGATTATATTCGGCAATTGCTAAATAGTTTAAAGCCTCACTAGCCTCTGGCTCATGCTGAATCCATTCACTGGCGAGTTTTTTTAATGTTACCCATTCTTCAGCTTGGTATGGTTGAATCACGCGCATGAAATATGGACGTTTTTCTTCAGGAGCATCCCAAAAAGGTAATTCGCCTTTAGTGTTAATGGAAATCGCTGGTTGTTTTAACAGGTTTTTAATCCACTCAACTGGCATGTTGTAGTAAAACGCGTTTCGCCCAGGACTTTTTAAAGTGATGATACCTACCAGTTTGCCATCATCACTAAACATGGCCCCGCCACTGGCCCCTAATCTAAAATCGTTGGTGGTGCGGATGATAACACTGTCATCCATCGGGTATAGCGCCTTAACTGCGCCATAGGTGGTGAGTGGCCTGGGGGCGTTGTTGGGAAAACTGATGGTGAAAACGGATTGCTCGTATTGCAAGCTGGTACTTTCACCTAGCGTTTCAATGGTTGTGTTTAAGCCATCAAAGCCGACAATGCACAGGTCGTGTTCCCAGTCTGCCTTTAGGCTAACGGC
>JAURWJ010000023.1 GCA_030655015.1 Methylotenera sp.
TTGCTGAGTCGCTACTTGCATGCGAAGTGAAAATTGCGCACGGCGCAAATCAATCAACTCTGCATTTAGCTCTTCAACGCTTTTTGCTCTTAAATCGGTTGCTTTCATTTCTAGCTCCCTATCTGACGTGTCATGAATGTCGTTTCAATTGGCAACTTAGCAGCGGCCAAACGGAACGCTTCACGCGCAAGCTCTTCACTTACGCCGTCCATTTCATACAACATTTTACCTGGCTGAATTTGTGCTACGTAGAACTCGGTACTACCTTTACCGTTACCCATACGCACTTCAGCTGGCTTTTTAGAAATTGGCTGATCTGGGAAAATGCGAATCCATACACGGCCGCCACGTTTAATGTGACGAGTCATTACGCGACGCGCAGCTTCAATTTGACGTGCCGTTAAGCGACCACGACCAATGGCTTTAAGCCCAAAATCACCAAAACTTACTTTATTACCCGTAGTTGCAATGCCTTTGTTACGGCCTTTTTGCATCTTACGGTATTTTTGTCTAGACGGTTGTAGCATCTTTAGCCCTCGGCTTTCTTACTTTTCTCTCTGGCTCAGCAACTGGCGTTACAGTAGCACCGATAGGCGCTTGTGCGTTCCCCGTAAATATTTCACCTTTGAATACCCAAACTTTAATACCGATAATGCCGTAGGTGGTTAATGCCTCAGCAACACCGTAATCAATGTCTGCTCGTAATGTATGAAGTGGCACACGACCTTCACGATACCATTCGGTACGTGCAATTTCGATGCCATTCAAACGACCTGAACTCATAATTTTAATACCTTGAGCACCTAAACGCATTGCATTTTGCATAGCACGCTTCATTGCACGACGGAACATTACGCGCTTTTCAAGTTGCTGTGCTATAGATTGTGCAATCAACGTAGCATCTAATTCAGGCTTACGCACTTCCTCAATATTGAGATGCACAGGCACACCCATCAAACCTTGCAAAGAAGCGCGCAATGATTCGATATCCTCACCTTTTTTACCAATTACCACACCAGGGCGCGCACTGTAAATAGTAATTTTTGCGTTCTTTGCAGGACGTTCAATTAAAATACGGCTCACCGCAGCATTAGCTAATTTTTTATTTAAAAACTCACGCACTTTAATGTCGCCTTGCAACATTGCAGGGAAGTTTTTGCTATTGGCATACCAACGTGAGGCCCAGTTCTTTTGAACACTCAGACGGAAACCAATTGGATTAATTTTCTGACCCATGATTATCCCTTAGTTACCGACTGTCACATGAATGTGACAGGTTGGTTTAGTAATTCGACCCGCACGACCTTTTGCGCGTGGACGAATACGTTTAAGCACAATGCCTTTATCAACACAAATTGAAGTTACCTTCAGCTCGTCAATATCAGCGCCATTGTTATGTTCAGCATTAGCGATTGCAGACTCAACAACCTTCTTAATAATTTCAGCACCTTTTTTCGGGGTGAAATTTAAGATGTTGAGCGCATGATCAACTTTCTTGCCACGTACAAGGTCTGCCACCAATCTAGCTTTTTGCGGAGAGAGATGAACACCTTTTAATATTGCAGATACTTGCATCATCAGCTCCTATTTCTTAGCTTTTTTGTCGGCTGCATGCCCTTTGAATGTACGTGTTAACGCAAATTCTCCAAGCTTGTGACCTACCATGTTTTCAGAAATCAACACTGGAATGTGTTGCTTACCATTATGAATTGCAATAGTAAGACCAATAAAATCCGGAAAAATTGTAGAGCGACGTGACCAAGTTTTAATTGGTTTACGATCGCGAGTTGCAGCTGCAACTTCTACTTTTTTTGCCAAATGACCATCAATAAATGGACCTTTTTTAAGTGAACGTGCCATATGATTACCTTACGCCTCTCGGACGACGACTAATACGCATATTATCTGTACGTTTACTGCTACGTGTACGATAACCTTTAGTTTTAACACCCCATGGGCTGACCGGATTCATCCCAGCTGCAGTACGACCTTCACCACCACCGTGCGGGTGATCAACCGGGTTCATCACCACACCGCGAACGGTTGGACGAACACCACGCCAGCGCATTGCACCGGCCTTACCAATCGAACGTAGTGAGTGCTCTTCATTACCAACTTCACCTAAGGTTGCCTTGCAATCCACGTGTACGCGGCGAACTTCACCTGAACGTAAACGCAATTGCGCATAGCTACCTTCACGTGCAAGCAATTGCACAGAAGTACCCGCTGAGCGTGCCAATTGCGCACCTTTACCAGGTTGCAATTCGATGCAATGAATTGTGCTACCTACAGGGATATTACGTAACGGCATAGCGTTACCGATTTTAATCGGCGCATCAGAGCCACTAATCAGTTGCGCACCTGCAGCAACACCACGTGGGGCAATAATATAACGGCGCTCACCATCTGCATACACCAATAGCGCAATGTGTGCAGTACGGTTTGGATCATATTCAATATGCTCGACCTTTGCTGGAATGCCATCTTTATTGCGACGGAAATCAATTAAACGATAATGCTGCTTATGACCACCACCTTGGTGACGGGTTGTAATTCGACCATTATTATTACGGCCAGCGTTTTTACTTTGACTTTCCAACAGCGGTGCGTGTGGTTTACCTTTGTAAAGGTCAGGTGTTACCACCTTAACTACACCACGACGACCCGGGGACGTTGGCTTAACTTTAACTAATGCCATCTCATCTCTCCTTATTCGGCCGCTGCGAAGTTAATTTCTTGACCTGGCTTCAAGCTAACATAAGCTTTTTTCCAGTCTTTACGCTTGCCAGTACTTTTGCCAGCGCGCTTTGTTTTACCTTCAACATTAATCGTAGCAACCTTTTCAACTTCAACCTTAAAAATAAGCTCAACGGCAGCTTTAATTTCTGGCTTAGTTGCATCAGTACGCACTTTAAAAGCTATTTGCTGATACTTATCAGCAATGTAAGTCGCTTTTTCAGTAATCTGCGGCGCTAAGATCACCTGCAATAAACGGTCTTGAGTTTTAGTAATAGCGGTCATCATGCTAACATCTCCTCAAGTTTTTTCACGGCAGCAACAGTTGCTACTACATTAGGGAAGCGCACCAAACTGACTGGGTCAGCAAATTGCGCTTCAACC
>JAURWJ010000024.1 GCA_030655015.1 Methylotenera sp.
CTAGGGCTTGCCAGAGAGTTGGCTAAACATTGTGAACTGATTGCTTATGATGAGCATAGTATTTCACTCAGTGTGCCAGAGGCACAAAAACATTTGTTGTCGCCCAATTATCAAGAAAAATTGGGTAGTGCCATTGCGCAATATTTTGATAAAAAAATCAAACTGCAATTCAGTATTGGTGGCACTGGCAACACGCCCGCCAAACAAATTTCTCAAGAAAAAGCCGTCGCACAGGCCAGCGCAGAAAGCGCGATTGAAGAAGATGGCTTTGTTCAAGCCTTGATTAGCGATTTTGGCGCGACGATTATTCCAAATTCAATTAAACCTATTAGTAACTAAGGAGCAGCAAAATGATGAAAGGTGGCATGGGCAATATGATGAAGCAAGCCCAGCAAATGCAAGCTAACATGCAAAAAGTACAAGCAGAACTTGCCAATATTGAAGTTGAGGGCATTGCTGCCAATGGCTTAGTCAAAGTACAAATGACGTGTAAAAACGAAGTAAAGCGCGTCACCCTGGATGACAGCGTGATGGATGATAAAGAAACATTAGAAGATTTGTTAGTCATCGCACTCAAGGACGCCACAGCAAAAATTGAGGCAACCTCTTCTGCCAAGCTTTCCAGCTTTATGCCAGCCGGCATGAAGTTGCCGTTTTAATTCAAACGTACTTTATTTGCGATGAAAAACCCGCCAGCCCTTGAACAGCTCATTGATGGTTTGCGCTGTTTACCTGGCGTGGGACCAAAATCGGCCCAACGCATGGCTTATTACTTGTTGCAGCGTGATAGAAAAGGCGCCAATAGTTTGGCTTTGGCGCTGGATAACGCCTTGCAAGTAGTCGGCCACTGCAAACTTTGCAACACGTTTAGCGAGCAACCCGTTTGCCCTTTATGTGAATCCGCGCTTCGAGATAACAGCGTGTTGTGCGTAGTAGAAATGCCGACTGACCTTATGATGCTGGAAAATACGCGCGCCTATACTGGCATGTATTTTGTACTCATGGGCAGGCTATCACCTTTAGATGGTATCGGCCCAAAGGAAATCCACCTGGATAGACTCATTAAACGTGCGCAAGATGGCATGGTGCAAGAAGTGATACTCGCCACCAATTACACGGTTGAAGGCGATGCAACAGCGCATTACATCAGTGAACTACTGCGCGCGCGTGGCATTAAAACCAGCCGCATTGCGCGCGGTATGCCAATGGGCGGTGAAATTGAATATGTAGATAGCGGCACATTAGCACAAGCCATGCTAGAACGCAGAAGCGTTTAGATTTGTGCTTTTGCTTTGTTAACTTACTATTTGTTAACTTACTACAGGCAACCAATAAAAATGTAACAATCCTAAAGCTGCGCAAGCCAGCACCAGCTTAATCACGCTTAGATTCCATTTTACTAACAGCCATAACGCTAATACAGCTAATAAAACAGCATAGTAATCTATACCATGAAGCGTAGCCGTTGGTAGAAATACATGTTGCGCAAAAAATAGCGCCAAACTCACAATCACCCCCACCACTGCTGCGGTAATCGCGGTTAACGGCGCAGACAATTTAAGATTATTTTGTGTGGCTTCTACCAATGGCGCACCGATAAAAATAAATAAAAACGAAGGTAAAAAAGTAAAAAACGTCACCAGCATTGCCGCAACAGCCCCTGACAAAAACAAGCTATCACTGCCCAATACCGCCTGCGACCATCCGCCGACAAAACCAACAAACGCCACCACCATAATCAATGGGCCTGGTGTAGTTTCACCCAGTGCTAAACCATCAATCATTTGATGTGGGGTAAGCCAGTGATAATGCTCAACAGCGCCTTGATACACATAAGGCAATACCGCATAAGCACCGCCGAAGGTGAGCAAGGCTGCTTTAGTGAAAAACCAGGCCATTTGTGTCAACACCGCTTGCCAACCGTAAACCAAAGTTAATAGTGCCATCGCCATGCACCAAATGGCGATACTGCCCCCTAACCATTTCAGCATTTTTCTCATGCTAAATTTTGCATGTGGTGGTGACGGCGTATCGTCATCAATCACCGCCTTGCCATGCTGGCTAACACTGCTTTGATGTGCTTTAACTATATTAAATTGTCGGGGGAAATAATAGTGTGCAACAGTGCCTACTAAACCCGTGGCCAAAATAATCAAAGGGAAAGGCAAATCTAATAGGCTAATCGCCACAAAAGCAAATAGCGCAACACCCCAAAGTATCTTGTTTTTAAGCACACGCAATCCGATGCGATAAGCGGCGAATAATACAATGGCCACCACTGCAGGCTTGATGCCATAAAGCATGGCAGCTACTTGAGGTATATCGCCAAAGCGCATATACCCCCAACTTAAAGCGATTAAAATAAGTAGTGACGGCAACACAAACAAGCCTCCTGCAATCACGCCACCCCAAGTACGGTGCATTAACCAACCAATGTAGGTGGCTAATTGCTGCGCTTCCGGCCCCGGTAAAATCATGCAGTAATTTAACGCATGTAAAAATCGCTTGTCAGAAATCCAGCGTTTTTTCTCAACTAAATCATGATGCATCATCGCGATTTGTCCTGCCGGGCCGCCAAAACTTAGTAAGCCGAGTTTGAACCAATAGCCTATGGCTTCACGTAGCGTTGGCGCAACTATATTTCCATTGTTTTTTTGCGCACGATCAATCACGTTGAGACCTTATCAAAGAACCTTAAATTAGCTTTAATATATCAAGTGGTACATTGACAAAAGCGTCAGCACCCCACTCCGCCGGCCGGTCTGTTACATCCAGATAACCATATAAAGCTACGGCTGTCTGCATGCCAGCAGCAATACCCGCCTGAATATCACGCTCAGCATCGCCAACATACCAACACATTTCAGGATTAACCTCAGTTTGCGCGCAGGCAAGTAACAAAGTATCCGGGTATGGTTTAGGGTGCACCGCATCGTCACCACTGACCACACAAGCAGCGCGTGTTATTAAACCAAGATTCTGCATTAACGGTTGAGTAAAACGCCGTGGCTTGTTAGTGACTACGCCCCAACGCACCTGTCTATCCTCCAACTGTGCTAACAACTCGGCCATACCATCAAATAATATGGGCTGACGGGTCAACACCTCATCATATAGTGCGAGATATTCTTCACGCATCGCAGAAAAAGATGCATGTTCAGGACTTAAATCAAAACCGATTGCAAGCAAACCTTTGGAGCCGTGAGAGGCGTAAGGGCGAATGATATCGAAAGGCAATGCATCTAAACCATGCCGCTCACGCTGTAAATTCAAGGCATAAGCTAAATCATGTGCGGTATCGACCAAGGTACCGTCTAAATCAAATAAAATCATTTTATCAACCAGAAGTTAGCTGAGCTGGGTATGCATGAGGTAGTTCACAGAAACATCATCACTCAACCAATAATTCTGTGTAAGTGGGTTATAACTCATACCACGCAACCCTGATGTATCTAAAT
>JAURWJ010000025.1 GCA_030655015.1 Methylotenera sp.
AACGCTGAACCTCAATGTGATTGCCGAAGGTGTTGAAACTGAACAACAACGTCAATTGCTACAAAACAACGGCTGCAAAACCTACCAGGGTTATTTATTTAGCCAGCCGGTGCCGATTGCCGAGTTTGAGGCGCTGTTGGGTAAGTTGCCGTTGCTATAAACCGTCAAACAGTTTTTCATCAAAAGCACAAAAAATTCAAAAATACTAAAAACACTAAGTTACCCCATATTTTTTTAGAGCGCATTTAGCACCACAAGGGCACTCCAGTTTTTAAATAAAAAATTAGCGATAAGAGGTATTATCAATACCATTAGCTACATTTTCCAAAACTTGTAAAAAATCATCGCCATAACGTGTTAACTTGGCTTGACCAACACCACTGATTTTACCCATTTCTGTCAGGCTGCCTGGACGAAGGTTAAGAATTTCCAGTAGTGTACTGTCGTGGAATATGACGTAAGGTGGCACACCATGCTCTTTAGCCATTTCAGTGCGCTTGGCTTTGAGGGCATGCCATAGCGGGTCATCGCTCACCTCTGCGTAAGCTTCTTTTGCACGTGATCCGCGTTCTACTTTGCTGACTTTTCGGTTGTTGACTTCAATATCACGACGTAGCCAGACTTCAGTTTCACCGCGCAATACAGGACGAGATGTTTCGCTAAGCCTTAGGCCGCCAAAAGCATCCATATCGGTTTCTAAATAACCCGCTGCGACTAATTGCCGAAAAACACTACTCCACTGCTGGGGTGGTATGGCTTTGCCAATGCCAAATGTGCTGAGCTGGTGATGGCGAAACTGTTCAACTTTAGGTGTGGTTTTTCCAAGGAGTACATCGGTGAGATGCACTACACCAAATCGTTGCCCGGTACGGTAAACACAAGATAGCGCCATTTGCGCAGGCTGTGTGGCATCCCAAGTGTCAACAGGTGTCAGGCAGTTGTCGCATTGGCCACAGTCACCTCTATGTTGTTCACCAAAATAGCGCAATATGGTTTGGTGGCGGCATGCGGTGGATTCACAAAAACCTAATAAGGCATCCAACTTTTGTCGCTCTACATGTTTGCGTTCTTCTGAGGCATCGCCACTGTCAAGCATTTTACGCATACTGACAACATCGCCTAGCCCGTAAGTCATCCACGCATTGGCTGGCAAACCATCACGCCCGGCACGCCCGGTTTCTTGATAGTAGCCTTCCATGCTTTTGGGTAAATCAAGATGTGCGACAAAGCGTACATTGGGTTTATCAATGCCCATGCCGAAGGCAATGGTAGCGACAATAATTACGCCTTCTTCGCGTAAAAATCGACGCTGGTTGGCATTGCGTATGCTGGCATCTAAACCTGCATGGTAAGGTAGGGCATCCCATCCGCGCGACTTTAGCCACTCGGCGGTTTCTTCAACTTTACGGCGCGACAGGCAATAGATAATGCCTGCGTCATTCGCATGTTCAGCTTCAAGGAAAGCTTCCAGCTGTTGGCGTGCGTTGGCTTTTTGCGTGACGCGGTATTGAATGTTCGGGCGATCAAAACTGGAAACAAACTGGCGCGCATTTTCAAGTTTTAGTCGCTCAACAATTTCCACTCGTGTAAGTGCATCTGCCGTTGCTGTGAGCGCAATGCGTGGTACTTGCGGAAATCGTTCATGTAAAACGGTAAGCTTGCGATACTCTGGGCGAAAATCATGCCCCCATTGCGATACGCAGTGCGCCTCATCTATTGCAAAGAGAGCGATACCTATATTGCTTTCTATCTGGTCTAGCAATGATAAAAAATTAGACATGAGCAAGCGCTCGGGAGCTACATACAGAATTTGCAAATCTCCACGCATCAGTTTTGCTGTGATGGTGCTGGCTTCTGCCGTGGTTAAGCTTGAGTTTAAAAATGCAGCTTGTACGCCAAGTTGCTGCAAGGTATCAACTTGGTCTTGCATCAATGCAATGAGCGGTGAAACCACAATACCAACCCCATTGCGTAACAGGGCTGGCAATTGGTAGCACAGTGACTTGCCTCCGCCGGTCGGCATCAGCACTAGGGCATCACCACCTGCAACCACATGTTCTACAATGGCTTGCTGTTCACCACGAAAAGTAGTGTAGCCAAATACATCATGCAGGCACTGATGTGTTGTTAAGTGGTGTGTCGATGAGTTTGTAAAAGTCACTAAAATGCAGCGCTAAGCTTACTCAACCCCTTGACTTGTCAAGTAGTCTTCATAATTGCCAGTAAAGTCAATAATTTTACCTGGCTTAATCTCGATAATGCGCGTGGCGATAGAGCTTACAAATTCACGGTCATGGCTGACAAAAAACAGGGTGCCTTTGTATTTATCCAGTGCGGTATTGAGTGCCTCGATAGATTCCATGTCCATGTGGTTGGTCGGTTCATCCATAAGCATGACATTGGTTCTTGCCAGCATCATTTTGCCGTATAGCATGCGACCTTTTTCACCACCGGATAATACTTTAACGGATTTTTTAGTATCGTCACCGCCGAATAATAAGCGCCCTAGCATGCTGCGTACCACTTGGTCGTCGTCACCGGGTTGGCGATAAAGTGACATCCATTCAAACAGGTCTTCACCATTTTCAAACTCGTATTCGTGGTCTTGCGCAAAGTAGCCAATGTTGGCTTTTTCTGCCCATTTCACTTCGCCGTGATTAGGCTGCAGGTCTCGCGCTAGGCAGCGTAAAAACGTAGTCTTACCAACGCCGTTTTCACCAATAATCGCCACTTTTTCACCTGCTTCGAAAATCATATCAACATCGTTAAACAATGGTTTATCAAAGCCGTGGCTGAGTTTTTTCAACTCAACGGCATTGCGGTACAGTTTGTCGCGCTCATCAAACTCAAAGCGAATGAACGGATATTGACGGCTTGAAGGTTTGAATTCTTCGATTTTAATCTTATCAATTTTTTTGGCACGGCTGGTTGCTTGCTTGGCTTTTGAAGCGTTGGCAGAGAAGCGGCGCACAAAGTCCTGTAGATCAGCTACTTGTTGTTTGGCTTTTTCATTATCTTTGGTTGCTTGCGCGCGGGCGGCGGTGCTGGCCTCCATATAATCATCATAATTACCAGGGTAAACGGCAATTTTTCCATAATCCATATCGCAAGTATGTGTACATACCTGGTTTAAAAAGTGACGATCATGCGAAATAATAATCATGGTGCAGTCGCGATTATTCAGTACGTCTTCTAACCAGCGGATGGTATTAATGTCCAGGTTGTTAGTTGGCTCATCCAGCAGCAAAATATCTGGGTTAGAGAACAGCGCTTGCACTAGCAATACGCGCAATTTCCAACCGGGCGCTACGGCACTCATCAAGCCGTTGTGTTGCTCGATCGGGATACCTACGCCCATCAGCAGTTCGCCAGCACGTGCCTCGGCGGTGTAGCCGTCGTATTCTGCAAACACACCTTCCAGCTCAGCGGCGCGCATGTAGTCATCTTCAGTGGCTTCTAAATTGGCATAAATGGCATTTTTTTCTATATTGGCATTCCACATTTGCTCGTGACCCATCATCACTACGTCCAATACGCGTTGGTCTTCATAGGCAAATTGATCTTGTTTCAAAAATGACATGCGCTCATGGCTATCAATCGAAATATTGCCTGCACTTGGCGTTAATACCCCAGCCAGCACTTTCATATAGGTGGATTTTCCACAGCCATTGGCACCGATTAAGCCATAGCGGTTGTTATCGCCAAACTTAACGGAAACGTTCTCAAACAACGGCTTGGCGCCAAATTGCACGGTGATATTGTTACTAATTAACATGTGTTACTTTCTTAGAGTTTATTACTTTAAAAATGGGTAGCGTTAGAGGCTGAGGATGGGTGGTTAGGGCGGCGGTTTTAAGGTGCAAAACATCATTATGCTCACCTTCACCTTAAGCCCCACCGGTTGATCACTTTTCCTTAGCTGATGACCTCTGGATTCTATCAAACTGATTATAAATGACGACTTCATCCATCAAGAGTTGTCCGCCACGTGGGGCCGCTTGTTTTAACGCCTTGCCAACCACCACAAACATGGCCGGCGTATGGTCTGCCGGTAAATTCAGTAGCTTGCTAACAGCATCAAAATCAAAGCCATCCATCGGGCAAGTATCGTAGCCCATTTCTTTGGCGGCTAACATGATGTTCATGGCTGCCATACCGCATGAGCGCATTGCCTCATCACGCTGTACTTGTTCATTGCTGTTGTAATACTGACCAATTGCCGGCACTAGGTAATCCTGAACGGGTTTGGGCGCATTTTCCCAGTAACGCTCAGGCTGTTTTGCCCATGCCTTTAAATCTGCGGTCAGCACGATGAGCAAAGAGGCTTCTTCAACCTGCGCCTGATTCCAGCTTACTTGACGTATTGCTTGACGTAATTCAGGATCGGTCACCAGCACAAAGCGCCAGTTTTGAATGTTAAAGGCAGTTGGTGACAACATGGCTAATGACATGAGGCTGCTTATTTCTTGATCAGTCATTTTGTGCGTGGGGTCATACGCCTTGACGGATCGGCGTTCTACAATGGCTTGGCTAACGTTCATGATTCGTAGTGAATGTCCAAAATTTCTAAACTAATATCACCAACAGGACGTTGCCAAGTGACGGTGTCGCCTACTTTGTGACCCAGTAAAGATTTTGCCAATGGTGAAACCCAGCTGACTTTGTTGATGGAGGCATCCGCTTCATCTTCGCCTACAATGTGAAATTTATGCCGTGTGCCTTCGTCATCGTTTACTTCAATTGTTGCACCAAATAATACCGTTTCGTGGCTTTGAGTTTTAGGGTCAACCAATATGGCAGAATCTAGCCGTGCACGCACATAACGTAAGTCACGCTCAATTTCAGCAATTTTTTCTTTGCCGAAGGTATCTTCGATAGCATTTTTTAAGGTTTCCAGTTGTGCTAACAGTGATTCCTCAAGTGTTTGCAGTTCAAGCGCGCCTGTAGGCGTCACGTAATTAGGATATTCGCTAACCGGACGCTCGACGATATCGTCGCCTGCTTGCTCAAATCTTTCTTCATTTACAAATGCACGGCTCATAGATGACCTCCAATTATTCCCACTCAATGGTTGCTGGCGGCTTGCCAGAAACGTCATAAACCACGCGGTTAATACCGCGCACTTCATTGATAATACGGTTAGAAACGCGTCCTAAAAGTGCGTAAGGTAACTCTGCCCAATGGGCGGTCATGAAGTCGCTGGTGACTACGGCGCGTAATGCCACCACATAATCATAAGTGCGACCATCGCCCATTACGCCGACTGACTTAACGGGTAAAAATACCGTAAATGCCTGACTGGTAAGTTCGTACCAGGTTTTACCTGTTATTTCATCTTTGGTGTTGCGTAATTCTTCAATAAAAATTGCATCTGCACGGCGCAATAAATCGGCAAATTCTTTTTTAACTTCACCCAAAATACGCACCCCCAAACCAGGACCCGGGAAAGGATGGCGATACACCATGTCAGATGGCAAGCCCAACGCCACGCCAAGCTCACGCACTTCGTCTTTGAATAGGTCGCGCAGTGGTTCCAACAGCTTTAAGCCTAATGTTTCAGGCAGTCCACCCACGTTGTGATGGCTTTTAATAGTGACTGCTTTTTTAGATTTCGCACCACCAGACTCAATCACGTCAGGGTAAATTGTACCTTGTGCCAGATAAGTCGCCCCCTTATGTCCGCCAGTCCCAGCTTTAAGTTTTGCGGCTTCAGCTTTGAATACTTCTACAAATTCGCGGCCGATAATTTTGCGTTTGGCTTCAGGCTCACTCACGCCTGCTAAATGCCCCAAAAATTGTTCAGTGGCGTCCACACGAATGACATTGACATGTAAACGCCCTGCGAACATATCCATCACCATATCGCCTTCATTCAAGCGCAATAAACCATGATCCACAAATACACAAGTGAGTTGATTGCCAATGGCTCGGTGAATAAGCGCTGCGGCAACACTAGAGTCAACACCGCCAGATAAGCCTAGAATCACTTCTTCATCACCAACTTGGGCTTTAATTTTAGCTACAGCTTCAGTGATGTAATCGCCCATAATCCAATCTGGTTTTGCGCGGCAAATATCTAATACAAAGCGGTTAAGCATCGCCTGACCTTGCTTGGTGTGCGTCACTTCAGGGTGAAATTGAACGCCATAAAATTTGCGTGTTTCATCTGCCATTGCAGCGATAGGGGTAGTTTCGTTACTGGCAATTACTTTAAAGCCAGCAGGCAATTCAGTGACTTTATCGCCGTGACTCATCCACACATCAAGTAAACCGTGACCTTCAGCATTGGTGCTGTCTTGAATGTCTCGGAATAGGGCAGAGTGACCATGCGCGCGCACTTCAGCATAACCAAACTCACGTTTATGGCCAGCTTCCACCTTGCCGCCGAGTTGCAGTGCCATGGTTTGCATACCATAACAAATGCCTAACACTGGTATGCCTAGCTCGAATACCGCTTGTGGCGCTTTATCAGTTTCTTCTTCATAAACGCTGGCATGGCTACCTGAAAGAATAATGCCATCAGCGCCGAAATTGCGTACAAAGTCATCAGAAACTTCACATGAATGAATTTCACAATACACATGCGCCTCACGCACACGGCGTGCGATAAGTTGAGTTACTTGGGAACCGAAGTCGAGAATAAGGATTTTTGAATGAGACATTTTTTAGCCGCAAAATGCACAGAGAACACAGCCTCAGAGCTATTGATTTCTCTGATGTTGTGTTCTCTGTGGCTATAGTTAATATTTAAGTGAATTAGTCAACGCGATAATTAGGCGCTTCTTTAGTAATTTGCACATCATGGACATGAGACTCACGCATCCCTGCTGAGGTGATTTGTACAAACTCGGCCTTTTCACGCATTTCTTCAATGGTGGAACAGCCTGCATAGCCCATTGATGCACGTAAACCGCCCATGAGTTGGTGAATCACCGCCAGCACACTACCTTTGTAAGGCACACGACCTTCAATGCCTTCAGGTACTAATTTGTCAGCACCGCTATTGGTATCCTGGAAGTAACGGTCACTAGAGCCTTTTTCCATTGCACCAATCGAACCCATACCACGGTAAGATTTATAAGAGCGACCTTGAAATAGCTCAATTTCACCGGGCGCTTCTTCAGTCCCTGCAAACATGCCGCCTAACATAACGCTGTAGGCACCAGCAGCGATAGCTTTAGAGATGTCGCCTGAGTAGCGAATACCTCCATCGGCAATAAATGGCACGCCCGAGCCTCTTAAGGCTTCTTCAACGTTTGAAATTGCACTGATTTGCGGCACACCCACGCCAGCTACAATACGCGTTGTACAAATTGAGCCTGGGCCGATACCCACTTTTACACCGTCAGCGCCGGCATCCACTAACGCTAATGCAGCGCCAGCCGTTGCAATATTGCCACCGATAACATCGATGTGCGGAAAGTGTTTTTTAACCCATTTAACACGATCTAGCACGCCTTGCGAGTGGCCGTGCGCGGTATCGACTACAATCACATCAACGCCAGCTTCAGCTAGTGCTGCCACGCGTTCTTCAGTGCCTTCACCCACGCCAACTGCCGCACCAACGCGTAACCTGCCTTGCGCATCTTTACAGGCATAAGGATGGTCAGTTGATTTTTGAATATCTTTAACCGTGATTAAACCTTTTAGCGTGTCTGAGTCATCAATCACCAGCACACGTTCAAGACGATATTGGTGCAATAAGCGAATAACATCCTCTTTAGCTGCACCTTCTCTAACCGTTACCAGCCTATCTCTAGGCGTCATAATGTTTTTGATTGGTTGATCCAGATTGGTTTCAAAACGCAAATCACGGTTGGTCACAATACCAACGATTTTGCCGTTATCCACCACTGGAATGCCTGAAATTTTATGGGTGCGATTAAGTTCTAGCACATCACGTACCGTCATGTGGCTTTGAATCGTAATCGGATCATTCACTACGCCTGATTCAAAACGTTTAACACGTGCAACATGTGCAGCCTGTTTCATCGCGGTCATGTTTTTATGAATAAAGCCTAGGCCACCCTCTTGCGCCAAGGCAATAGCAAGCGGCGCTTCGGTGACTGTATCCATTGCCGCTGATAACAGCGGTATGTTAAGCTGAATGTTGCGAGAAAGTTGTGTTGCGAGAGACACTTCACGTGGCAGCACATTAGAATATGCTGGCACTAATAAAACGTCGTCAAAGGTGAGAGCTTGTTGCAATAAACGCATGCGTAAATCCTTGTACCCAAAACGAAATTATACAGAGTTATGAGCGAGTTAGCGAGAGTGGGGCGATAATTTTGTTAACATAAATGAGCGTCAGGCGTTCATTTGTGTTAAGTGGTGCATGCACTTGCTTGTAAATGAGATAGGTCATAATATGTACAAAATGTATGCAAAGGGTATCTAGTATGAAAATTCGCTTGTTATTACTGTGTATGGCCATGTTGCCCATACTGGCAAATGCTGAGATTTACAAATGGAAAGATAAAGATGGTCGTATGCGTTATAGCGATGTGCCGCCAGCTTCAAATGTTAAGCAAGAGCCGATGCAAGGAAAAAAACCCCCTAAACCTACAGGGCAGGCACCGTTATCCGCAGTTGAGGGTGATGTCACCACCGCTATCAATAGAGATAAAGCGGCAACTGCAAAAGAAAAGACCGATAAAATACCGCTAACTAAAGAGGAAGCTGCCGCCAAGCGTGCTAAAGATGCTGAAGCACAAAAAAAAGTGGATGAGACAAAGCAGGCAGAGTTAAATCTTAAGCAAGAAAATTGTAAGGCGTCTAAGTCAAATCTAGCGACTTATACCAATGGTGGCCGAATTGCTAAAACGAACGAAAAAGGTGAGCGCTCCTATCTAGGTGATGATGAAATCAACCAAGGTAAGCTTGATGCGCAAAAAGATGTTGAAAAATATTGCGATTAACCCAGATGTTCCAATAGGATTTTTCAAGGCATAAAAACAGGGCTAAATGTGACGAGTAGATCGAAGGCTCATTGAAGGTAATCATAGTTTCCCCCAAGGATTTTTGGATATAAAAACTTGCTGACTAATGATTTAATCATGCGTCGTCGTGCTGAAACTTTGAGTGTTTATGTTTTTCCTGCTGACATTGGTTTTGGGTATTGGTGGTGCTGATGAGGTCCAGCAATTTGCACCCGATTGGCTATAGACGTACAATCACGAGCGCCCCAATATGGCATTGGGCGGCATGACCCCGAAGCAAAAGTTAGCCTTGATGGCTTAGTTTCTACTTTTAGTAGCCGTTAATAATGGGGAGATTACCCTACAAGTCAGGCAAACCGGCGATTGCCAGCCCTAATCATTTGCAACAACAGTTTGAAGTGAGGCATCCTGATGAGGTATGGGTCACTGACATTACGCAAATCAGAACTTATGAAGGTTGGTTGTATGTGGCTGTTGTTGTCGATTTGTATTCACGTGCTGTTGTGGGATGGTCGATGCAAGCACACATGAGAACTGAGGTGGTACTCGATGCAATGCTGATGGCTAAATGGCGAAGACAACCTCAGAAGCCTGTGATGATTCACTCAGATCAAGGCAGTCAGTTTGGTAGTGATGAGTTTAGTCGATGGTGCAAAGAAAACAACCTCACAACCAGCATGAGTCGGCGCGGCAATTGTTATGACAATGCAGTAGCTGAGTCATTCTTTAGCAATTTGAAGAAGGAAAAGATTAAAAACCGACTTTACAATACAAGGGAAGAAGCAAAATCAGACGTATTTGAGTACATTGAAATGTTTTACAATCGTAAACGTCGTCATGGCTATCTTAACCAGATGAGCCCGATGGCATTTGAAGCGTTACAATCTGGAACTAATTGAGTGTCTAGTGAAACGGGTGATTACCATTGGGACAAAAGAGACGACATCAAATCAGCCTTGAAAGTTGGTTTAATTTTACTTTTAGATGAGTTTGGTTATCCTCCAGTTGAACGAGATGAGGTTTATATGGAGATTTTTGAACAAGCTGAGAATTTTAAGAAATATAGCTGAACTAAATAATAGTAATTTATTTAAAATTTATTCATACTTGGCAATTGCAATAGCAATACGGTTTTGCAGTGATTCCCATAATTGTGGCAAGTTCTGTTCTCCATTTTTGTAATGCTCATCTTTTAATAATGCATTAGCTTTTGATATTAACGTACTGTATAGATTTTTTTGAGTTGTGGATAAACGGTCTTGCTTCCGTTCGATAAAGCAAGCTAAGCTGGTAACCGCCGATAACACTCTTTTCTTATTTGTCTGCCTGAAGTCACCACACTTTTTCATATTCTCTAATATGTCTAGTTGAACCGCAGTTTTACCAAAACCTTCTTCTGATATAGGCCAAACCCATATTTGGTCATGAAATTGATATTGTTGATTTTTCCATTCAACTGCATCGTCTCTAGTGCCAATAGACATTGCCGCTTTAATTGTCTTACTTGCTTCAAACATAGTAGTTATAGCAATTCCAATTGAACCTAATTTAGATTGGTCAGATGCTTTATTTGCTAATGCAGCTGATTTCTTTATTAACCAATCATGATTTCCAGAAGATTTTTCTTTTAGGGCTGCTTCTGAAGCCTCAAGAGCCCCAACATAATTTTTAGCAAGCCATTCAGCTTCAAACCAGCATTCAAAAACTTCTGGTTTTTTACATCCGTTTAAATATGCTTTTCTTGCAAGTTTTCTTGATTCATCTATCTGAGGGGGTGTTGTTTTCAAAAGTAGCGTTGCTTCAAATGATAAAAGATCGAAATGGTCTTGTGTACGTTTTCTAGAATCTCTAATTGTTGCAATTGCATTATCAATATCACCTGTGCGTAATAATGCGCCTGATTGTGATATAGCTGCAGCAACACGGGCATCTTTTGTTGGCTTTTGATTATTTTTTTGTTTGAAATTCGTAATATCTCTTTCAAGCCGAGCTCTATCCGTCACAAGTGTAGTATTCGCATCAATTACAAGACGACGGGTGTTATCAGGAACTCTAAATCTTGGCATGGATGCCAATGAAGGTGCGGCAATTAAAAATAAAGAATTTAGTTCATGAAGTCCATGTTCTATAGACTCTGATGGGTAGCCCAGGATTTCGGATAATTCAATCACAGATGCTTCGGCCATTATTGCAATGGCTAGTAATATTCTTTTTGCCTCAGATGTTAAAAGTTCTATCTCTCGCTTAAGGGCTGCGGCTCTTACCGTTGTTCCACGCTCATTTTTCCACATAGATATTGCATCGTTAAGGGTGTTCCAGCGTAAAAGTCTAATTAGCGACTCTGTAAATAGTGGACTGCCATTTGTAGTGCTGTGAATTTTTTCAATATCTGAGGAATTTAAAATTGTAACCTCTAATCGTTCTTCCAGAGCATGCATGTACTCATTAAATTCTTCACCTAACGAAAATCCTGAAATTTTTAAAACAGTATCGTTGGAGTAGCTTTGATTATTTCTTGTAGTTAATAGTACGCGAGATCTTGTCCCTCCTGTGATTAGACCAAGTTCAAGAACTTGTTTTTGCTCTTCGACGGTTAATGAGTCTACGTCATCGATAATGATTAGCGATGGTGTATCAGCAAGCCCTTTTTTAACCATTCTTTTCAATTCAGTCTCAGTTGCACCCTCTAGTTCATCTGATGTGTATGGTAAGTGAACGCAAATGGCACTCAATAATTCTAAATATGAACTAAAGTGTCTCTCTGGGACGTTTTCATATTTATCTTCATACGCTTTGAATTGTTTTTCTTTTGCTGTCAGCCAAACTAAATGATCAAATGGAACCCCTGGTGTTTCTGAAACTCTTTCAGCGAATTCGTAGGCAATGCTTGATTTACCAAGGCCACCTTCGCCCGCTAAAACTCTTATATGAGATAGGTCATCCGCAAGCCATATCCAGAGAGAGTCTAATGTACTGTCACGTCCCACAAATTTAGGGCAAATAAAATTTCTATCTGGTAAATTGTGTGGGATTCTATTAAGTCTGAATAAGCTAGAAACTGCATTTCCTTCTTGAGCTAAATAAGGATTGATTCTATCGCCATTTAATTCTAATATTTTAGGGCCTTTAGCTTGAACACATTCATCACCTCTGCGGCAATATACTTCTTCTCTTTGAAATAGAGCTTTACCTTTAGCATCTCCAGGGCTGTTTTTTAAAAAATGTAACGGAGGTTCGTTATTAGAACGTCTCGGAATATGCAAGAATAAAACATTTGTTAATTGCCCATCTTCTTTCATAACTTCAAGATTGATTGAGTTAACCTGAATTCTTATACCAGTAAACTCTTTTATTAAGGCTTTTACGCTTTCAAGATTTAATTTTGAAGAGTCAAAACCGAATACATCGAACTTAGTTTCTGAATCTGTCTCTGCTACACCGAATGCTAGGTAGCCGCCGTAAGAATTGTAAAAACTGACTATTATTAAAACTAATTTCGCTAGACCTAAATTCGTTGGGTCAATATCTTCCTTGTAGTCTAGAAGCTCAAATTCAACTGGGGCACAAGTACCATTTTTGCATATGGTTTTTATTAAGTCGGCTGATAGCTTCCCCTCGTTAGCATAGATTGCGATTTGTTTTTTAATTTCCGTTAAATTCCAGTCAATCTCAACTACAACTTCTTCCTTTTGATCAATTGAGTTGGGTGCTTGAAATGTGAAGCTATTATGCAGTGCCTCATTTTGTGATTTCAATGCTGAAGTTGCAGCTTTTTCAAACATAGTTGAAATTGCTTTACTTAATACTTTTTTGACATTTTTTTTATTCATTATTTAGCTTCATATTGAACGTCTTTCACAGAATATACATTGATTTAGGATATCTTGAAAGTAACAGAATATATAATTAAGTGATGTACGAAGTCCTTGCCTGAGCTCAAAGGCTTAGTCGGCTGGTAAACTAGATCGATAATAAAGCGTTATGCGTATCTAGCACCTGAACACTTAGCAATTGCTGCTGAACGGCTATATTTGAAATTCGAGAGTTACTATTTAACTGCAGTGAATCAGAAATTAATTAGTTAGGTGGGAGAACGATATTGTAATTACTCTGTTTGATGCCATCACCAGCAATTGCTATCTAAAAAGAGGCGCAAATTTAGCACAATTCATTGTCATAATTAAATAGCAAAATCTGCTGAAGTTATGGATATAGTTAGTATCTGGAGTATCCTTATATTTTCTGTAGAAAAGTATGGTCAATGGAAAATGAGTTGGCACCAAAGATATGTCGGATTCTTAGCCTAGACGGAGGTGGCGCTAAGGGTTTCTACACGCTCGGTGTACTTAACCAGCTTGAGGCCTTGCTAGGCAAACAGCCGCTTAGTGGGCAGTTTGATTTGATTTTCGGCACAAGCACAGGCGCAATTATCGCGTCGCTCTTGGCGCTCGGCAAGTCAGTCTCTGAGATTCACGAACTGTATAAGAATTATGTACCACACATCATGGCATTGTCTGGTGCAAACGCAAAGTCTGCAGCTTTAGAAAAGCTTGCGGTAGAGGTCTACGGCGAACTAAAGTTTGATTCGATAAAAACTGGGGTTGGTATAGTAGCTACTCGCTGGATGGAAGAAAAGCCAATGATTTTCAAGTCGGATGTTAATCAAGCGCATGGCAGTCACTCAACCTTTGTCCCGGGATTTGGGTGCAAGATAGCTGATGCTGTTGTAGCCTCTTGTTCGGCTTACCCAATCTTTAATCGCAAAGTTTTGACCATCAAAGATGGCAGCCAAGTAGAACTTCTTGATGGTGGTTATTGTGCTAATAATCCAACTTTGTACGCCATTGCAGATGCAGTACAGGCCCTCAACATGAGGCGCGACCAACTACGTGTCGTCAGTATTGGGGTTGGTAACTACCCAGAACCCCCAAAATACTGGCACAACTGGGTTATATCAAAATTCTTCTTAGTACAACTCTTACACAAAACCCTTGGAGTCAACACCCATTCGATGGAGCAATTAGCATTTATCTTGTTTAAAGATGTGCCGATGGTGAGAATTAATGACGTATATAGTACGCCAGACATGGCAGCCGACTTGACAGAGCATAATATGAAGAAGTTAAACCTGCTCTACCAGCGTGGTGAAGAATCGTTCGGCAAGCATGAAAACGAGCTTAAGAAGCTCTTGGCCTAAGGGAGATCACATGGCAATTTCTGAAGCTGATCTGACGATGATGGCGGCTATTGGTGCTCAGAAAACATCAAAAGACACGTACGCAACTGTTAAGCTTGCCCTCGACAATAAAGATACCGGGTACCATGAGAAGAACTACAAGGTTTTTCTACAGGGATCCTACGGAAACGACACAAACATCGTGAAGGAAAGCGACGTCGACGTGATAATCTGCTTAGATTCGATTTTCACGTACGATATCAGCTTACTGCCTCAACCTGAGCAGGAGTCATTCAGGACCAAACACCCTGCCTCTAAATACACCCATAAGGAATTCCGTGAGGATGTTTTGCGTATTCTGTACGAACGCTTTGGCGATGATGTGCAGCTTGGGACGAAGGCAGTGATGATCAAGCCGCTTCACAATCGTAGAAAAACAGACGTGTTGATAGCGATTAACCACAAGAGGTACAGTCGCTTTATTGATGTTGGAAACGAAGTTCAAGTCTCTGGCATTAGTTTTTACAAGGCAGATGGCACTCGAGTCGTGAACTACCCGAGACTACATCGAGACAATTTAGTTGCCAAGAATCAGGAAACTGGCGAATACTTTAAACACATTGTTCGTATTTTTAAGAATGCACGTCAAAAGCTCATTGAAGAAGGAGTGATCGAGGAGGGTATTGCGCCATCGTATTATATTGAAGGGCTGCTTTACAACGTACCAAAAGATCAGTTTGGAATCTCTTACGAAAACTCGATGTTCAATTCAATCAAATGGCTGACACAAGCAGATCGTTCTAAGTTTTTATGTGCGAACGGACAGTATATGTTGATCGACGGTAATGCTGATGTGACTTGGAACTCCAAGAATTGCGACACGTTTTTGAACGGAATTGTGGAACTTTGGAACGGATGGTGAGTTAGCTGCCGATCCAATAAATTTCTTGAGACATCTGATAAGCTACAAAAGAAAAAGCCCCGCATCACTGCAGGGCTTTTAAAATCTGGCTCCTCGACCTGGGCTCGAACCAGGGACACACGGATTAACAGTCCGTTGCTCTACCAACTGAGCTATCGAGGAATTGGTGAAGGCGCTATAATACTGGCTAAGCGGCACTCGGTCAATAACTACTCAACATTATTTAGGATTATTTTGATAAAAAAAATGAAAAAAATATCAATTTGGGTGTCTGCTGTAATTAGCTTATTGATTATTTTACCTTTTTTAATTCCTACGCAATCTTATTTAAATAAGATTGCGCGTATGGCAAGTGAAAAACTGGGGGCGCCAGTGACTATTGC
This sequence comes from Methylotenera sp., assembly GCA_030655015.1. Taxonomy (GTDB): domain Bacteria; phylum Pseudomonadota; class Gammaproteobacteria; order Burkholderiales; family Methylophilaceae; genus Methylotenera. The sequence continues at coordinate 15,421 of JAURWJ010000025.1, forward strand.
TTCTGGACACTGGTTATTATTGCCTAGCCCGCGGGTAGTGGCAGAGGATATTACCGTAGGTGAGCTTCAAGAAATTAAAGTGGCGCAGATTGTGGTGATTCCAAGCTTAAGCACTTTATTTTCTGCAACGAAGGTCATTGACTTGAGGGTGAGCAAGCCTATTGTCAAGCAAGCGGCTTTAACGTTTGCATCTGCCTTATCTAGCAAGCCGTTAGATAGTAGTGATGCGGCTATTATTAATATTCGCCACGTTACGGTTAAGGAGTTGCAGCTCGATTGGCCTGATATGAAGTTGCCTCATGTTAATTTAGAAGCTAGTTTTACAAATGCCAATGTTTTGGTGTCGGCAAAGTTAGAATCGGCTGATGGCGCGCTGAAGGCTGATGTAACCCCTAAAGGTAGTGATTATTTGGTATTAGTGCAGGCTAATAAGTGGGTATTGCCGATAGGGTTGCCTTTATTGATTGATAAAGCTCAAATTGAAATGCAGGTGAAGGGTAAGCGATTAGATATTTCTAACATCAATGTTGATTTTTATGAGGGTAAGTTAACGGGTGATGCGGTGGTTTCTTGGGATAAAAATTGGCGTACAAGTGGCAAATTAAAGGTGCACAATTTATCGGTGAAAGAACCCAGCAGCATGGTGAGTAAGGCTATTTATTTGAGTGGCAGTTTATTTAGTCATGGTGATTTTTCTAGTAGCGTGAAAGAAGCTGCTGCGCTGGCAGATAACATGCAGGCAGATTTTAAATTTAGCATAAATAACGGCGTATTGCATGGGCTGGATTTAGTAAAGATAGCAAGCTTGTTAGTGAAGCAAAATACTGGTGGCGGTGAAACTGAGTTTAATGAGTTTTCAGGCTTGTTTAGTATGAGGGGTAAGCAACGCAATTTGCGTGATCTTAAAATAAGCTCTGGGTTATTGGCAGCAACTGGGCAGGTTCAAATAAAACCCAATAAAGAATTAGACGGAATCGCACAAGTTGAGCTGAAGCATAGCGTGAGCTTGGTGGCGATTCCACTTGAAGTTTCGGGCACTGTGAGTAACCCTGTGGTATTACCTTCCAAAGCGGCGATGGCCGGCGCCGTTGCCGGCACAGCCATTTTAGGGCCAGGGCTTGGCACTAGCATAGGCATTAAAGCAGGTGGGGCGGTGGATAAATTAAAAGAATTTTTTCAAAGTAAATAAGTCGGCTCGCTCAAGGTTTAAGTGCAACCTTTTTGGGAGGGAATGTTTCATAGAAAATTACAAATAATTGAGTATTGAAAAGCGTGCTAGATTGCTTCAACCATGAACGCGAGTGTCATCAATGTTCAATCTGAAACATTTCCGGTTAATCATGCCAAATCAACCATGCAATACTGTTACGCGTAAAGCTTGGGCATAAGCCGTTATACTTACACCATCAGCCACCACAACGGGTTTAACATGAACGATCGCATTCAACAATTATTAGACCAAATCACAGCGCTTGAGGATGACTTACGTACAGCGCTAAGCGAACAGCCGTCCACCATGTTTTTTCAAATCAAAGGCAAGCGTGTCGAGTTTGAACAGTCGATAAAAGAAACACACCGTCGGCTTAAAAGAAACTTTTTTCGCTGGTTGGTCACCGATCGTCCGCAAAACCTGATTACGGGCCCAATCATTTACGCCATGATTATCCCGTTAATTATTACAGATATTTTTATTACATTTTATCAACTCACCTGCTTTCCGATCTATGGTATTAAAAAAGTGCGCAGGGGTGATTACATTATTTTTGACAGACAACAACTGAGTTATCTTAATTTTATTGAAAAATTTCACTGTACTTATTGCGCTTATGGCACGGGGATGATTGCTTATATCAGTGAAATTGTAGGGCGAACCGAGCAGTATTTTTGTCCGATTAAACATGCCAGAAAAATTTTAGGTACACATTCACGTTATGCGCACTTTTTGGATTATGGCGATGCGGAAGATTACGAAGCTAAGCTTGAGCAATATCGACGTGCTTTAGGTAAAGAAAAGTAAACCCGGGTGAGTTAACGTGTATTTTTTATAATGCCAGTGCCGCATTCTAATGCTGGTTTAAGCTTTATGTTTCATTTTTAGATAAAGCACCACGCAGGCTAATACCAAGGTGATGCTATTGGCCATTACAATAGGCCAACTACTGATCATTACGCCGTAAATTAGCCAGCTAAAAACACCTAAGCTAAACAGGCTGTACATGGGCAGTGAAACGCCCGATAAATCCCGCGTTTTCCATGATTGATGCGCCTGCGGTACAAAGGCGAGGGTGGTTAAAAAGGCAGCGATGTAGCCGACTAAGTCTGTTGTATTCATCTATTTTATTCTAGGTTGATTTGAAAAATGATTTAAGCAGACTGTATAAATGACCATAAGCGTTTAAAAAGTAGCATTGCCAATAGCACAGCCACACCCATTAGGATGCCAAATAAGCCATTAAGCAGGGTTGGTGAAATGGCCTGTAATAAACCATTTTCTAATGAGCTGGCAACGTGTTCAATCCAATGGTGCACGCTAGGAATGCCGTGAGTAAGAATCGCGCCACCTACTAAAAACATGGCGGCAGTGCCTACTACTGATAAAGTTTTCATCATGTGGGGCGCAAAAGCCAAAATACCAAAGCCTAACTTTCGTTTTAATTGCGCAGTTAAGTGTTTACCTTGGCTTTCGGCTAAGTAAAGCCCGCCGTCATCCAGCTTAACAATGCCTGCCACTAAGCCATATACACCTACGGTCATCATGATGGCAATGCCAGCAAGAACGACAACTTGCTGCATAAATGCGGCTGTTGCAACCGTGCCTAGCGTGATGACAATGATTTCGGCTGAAAGTACAAAGTCGGTACGAATCGCCCCTTTTATTTTTTCTTTTTCAGAGGCTTCTATTGTGCCACTTTCATCTTGACCTATCAGGTTTTGTGGCTCAAGCGGGTTGATTTCATCATGATGGAAAAATTGATGAAATAATTTTTCTACCCCTTCAAAGCATAAAAACAAGCCGCCCAGCATGAGTAGTGGTGTAACCGCCCAAGCTGCAAATGCGCTAATGGCAAGTGCAGTGGGCACTAAAATTACCTTGTTGAGCATAGAGCCTTTTGCCACAGCCCAAATCACGGGTAACTCACGGTCTGCATTGACGCCGCTGACTTGTTGCGCATTAAGTGCTAAATCATCACCCAAGACCCCAGCCGTTTTTTTTGCAGCGACTTTAGTCATCACAGACACGTCGTCTAAAATCGTTGC
>JAURWJ010000039.1 GCA_030655015.1 Methylotenera sp.
CACGCGGCTTAGAAATCAACTAAACGCAGTTTCTCAGCCCTGATATAGTAAGCCGCCGCACACGCGGCTTAGAAAATCTGCATTCTGACCGCGCTGCGCTAATGTCTGTAAGCCGCCGCACACGCGGCTTAGAAATGATAAGCCCATGATCTGCCAGCCGTCCTTTTGTAAGCCGCCGCACACGCGGCGTAGAAATGCCGCTGAATCGTGCGATGAAAATGGTATCGGTAAGCCGCCGCACACGCGGCTTAGAAAAATGACGTTAAAGCGCAAACAATGGCATTACCGTAAGCCGCCGCACACGCGGCTTAGAAAGTGTGGATCAAGTGAAAATTACACACCTGAAAGTAAGCCGCCGCACACGCGGCTTAGAAAATCAAACACATTGCCTGTTGACGTTTCTACAAGTAAGCCGCCGCACACGCGGCTTAGAAAGCAACATTTGAGCCTTCAAGACTGATAACGTAGTAAGCCGCCGCACACGCGGCTTAGAAAAAATAACCCCGCGAGCTGAGCCGCCAAACCGCGTAAGCCGCCGCACACGCGGCTTAGAAAAAGATATACAGCGGTTGAAGGTATGATTAAACGTAAGCCGCCGCACACGCGGCTTAGAAACAAAATTCATTTAAGGATAAGTAAAATGATAACGTAAGCCGCCGCACACGCGGCTTAGAAAAACGGATAAAAACCACGCGACAAGGTAAGCGGGTAAGCCGCCGCACACGCGGCTTAGAAATATTCAACGTATCTCTAACTTCTACAAAAGCCGTAAGCCGCCGCACACGCGGCTTAGAAATTATCTAAACCAAAAAATTAGACAAGCTTAGAGTAAGCCGCCGCACACGCGGCTTAGAAAATCAAACACAACGTCCAAACAATGCGCCTTATGTAAGCCGCCGCACACGCGGCTTAGAAAATCGAGCAACATCGGATGTTGCGTCATCAAATGTAAGCCGCCGCACACGCGGCTTAGAAAATCTGCATAGATGAACCATTAAACGAGTTCAAGTAAGCCGCCGCACACGCGGCTTAGAAAGCCATGATCGCGCGGCCTTCAAACACGTCACCGTAAGCCGCCGCACACGCGGCTTAGAAAATACTCAAGCGCGGTATTAGCATTACCGCCACGTAAGCCGCCGCACACGCGGCTTAGAAAAAATCAATAGGCATCTGCATGGTGGGTACAGAGTAAGCCGCCGCACACGCGGCTTAGAAAAACTTGAGATACATGATGCGATTTTTGTCAGAGTAAGCCGCCGCACACGCGGCTTAGAAAATTTACGGGGAGTATAGGATTAACTGACATGGGTAAGTCGCCGCACACGCGGCTTAGAAAAGTGGCAACCGAGCTAGTTGGTATCGCTCAAAGTAAGCCGCCGCACACGCGGCTTAGAAAGTTAAAACCCCATTTTAACTGGGCTTAAATAAGTAAGCCGCCGCACACGCGGCTTAGAAACGTAACCTACACTACGGAAAAACTTGTACTCTTGTAAGCCGCCGCACACGCGGCTTAGAAAAACGACATCAATATCGGATGGAAAGAGCATAAGTAAGCCGCCGCACACGCGGCTTAGAAAATAGGAGGAAACATGAGTGGTGTGATTTTAGAGTAAGCCGCCGCACACGCGGCTTAGAAAATTTACCAATTCTATGCGCCTGACCGCGTGATGTAAGCCGCCGCACACGCGGCTTAGAAAATATAACCCATGTAACCAAGAGCTTCACTAGAGTAAGCCGCCGCACACGCGGCTTAGAAATTAAAATTCGCCAGTGTTGTATAGTCATCAAAGTAAGCCGCCGCACACGCGGCTTAGAAAAGTAGAAGCATCCACAGTGGTTGAAAAAGGCAGTAAGCCGCCGCACACGCGGCTTAGAAAAACTTACCGCAAGCGATTATAGATTTACCAGAGTAAGCCGCCGCACACGCGGCTTAGAAATTTAAGTTGTCCAGCTGATCAAACTCGTGACGGTAAGCCGCCGCACACGCGGCTTAGAAAACCTACCCAAGCGAGTGGGGATTTGCGTTGTGGTAAGCCGCCGCACACGCGGCTTGCCTTTATGTTCTTTGTCGCGCCCCCGCGGGCGCGTGGATTGAAACTTTAACAGTCTATTTAAACTTTCGGCTATCTGTATTTTGTGGTTGATATCAACACGCTGCCATATTTCCCGGCCTTCATTAGATTGACTCCCACGGATTGAGGATCATCACCCCAGTAGGCTGAAAATCAGCCATATTGCGAGTAACTACCGTCATACCATGCACAAGAGCCGTCGCAGCAATCAGTGCATCACGCTCGCCACGCTTGTCTGGTATGTGCAGCCTGGCACAACGCTGTGCTACGGTTGTGTCGATGGGCAACGTTCTCCCAGAGAACTCCGGCAATACGTGTTGCTCTAACCACGCACGCAGCATGGCCCCTTGAGTGGCGTCCTTGCGCTCAATCGACAAAACGCCAAGCTCCAACTCCATGATGGTAATGGCGGACACAAACAGGTTGGCGGCATCGACGTTTTCAGCCCATGACGCAACGTTCGGGTCAGCCTTGCCAATACGAACTTTTCGCAGCTCGGACACCACGTTGGTATCAAGAACGAACATCATGAGAAATCAGCCGGACGAGTTTCGATAATCACGCGCTGTGGATCAAACTCAATGTTCTCAATGCCTGGCATAGCCAGCGAATCGGCAATGCTGCGACGCTGCTTTGTCAGCTGTTGGTATTCCTCAATGCTCAGCAGCACATGAGCAGGCTTGCCGCGATCTGTGATGAATACAGGACCTCTCTTGGTAGCCTTCTTTGCACGAGTAACGTCTTGGTTCAACTCTCGGCTGGATAGGGTTGTGATTGTCATAACGGAACCTCTTACATTGAATATTTAATGTAGTTATGTTACTACATTAAATCGGAGAGTCAAGAACTATGGCGCTATGGCGGGACGGAAAGTATCAATTTTAGATGAATCGTAAATTGTAATACGCGGTTGACATCAACCGCGTATTACGGATACCCAAACTTTCTAATGGGTCATTGGTCGCGCGCCCAGATGCGATGTATTATTTTTAAGTGTTGCTTAGTTTTAGTTCTAAAGCTGATAAATCTTCAAACGTATTGAGGTTGATAAAAGCATCTGGATTGTCGTTAAAATCAACTTCTGTGTAATTTTGGCTTTTTTGCCACGCGCTTACGCGACGCTCTCCACCTGCTAAATACTCCGTCAGGCTGGGCAGTACATTTTTTTTACATAAACTAAATACAGGGTGTGCATTACCGTCATTTGTGGCTACGGCGATATCTGCGTTGTTTTCAATTAACCCTTGCATTAAACGTTTTGCTAAATCAGGCGGTAGTAATGGTGAGTCACATGGTACGGTGAGTAGGTAGTCGTGTTTGGCGTGTTTTAAGCCTAAATTAAAACCTGCTAACGGTCCTGAAAAATCAGGAGATCCATTTGGGGTGTGTTCATCTTGTAGCACAGGGTAGCCCAAGGCTTGGTATTGCGTAATTTTACGGTTGGCGTTGATGATAATTTCATCCACTTGCGGTGTTAAGCGTTTGACCACATGTTGAATGAGTGGCTTTTGTTGCAATAGTACCAGGCCTTTATCTGCGCCGCCCATGCGGGTGGCGCGTCCGCCTGCAAGTATGATGGCTGAAACTGGCATGTTTAGCCGCCTGTGTGCGACATGAAGCGAATGATTGAGGGTTCTGCACGGCGTAGGTCAAAGTCGTGCCCTTTTGGTTTAACGGCCATGCTATTTAAAATGGCGGTAATCAAAGGTTGGTCGTCATTGGGGTGCGCGCGTAACAGAGGCATTAGTTCGATTTTATCTTCTTGTCCTAAACACAGATAGAGTTCGCCTTTGCAGGTGATGCGTACGCGGTTGCAGCTTTCACAAAAGTTGTGGCTGTGCGGGGAAATAAAGCCGATTTTGGTGTTGAATTTACCTTTGGCATCGGCTACACGCCAGTAACGTGCAGGACCGCCAGTGGTTTCGGTGCTACTGATAAGTGGGTACTTACTTTGCAGTAATTTTAAGGTGTCTGCATTACTCACAAAGGTGGATTCACGCGTATGGTTTACATCGCCTAATGGCATTTCTTCAATGAATGAAATGTCAATGGCTTGCTTGATGGCAAAGTCGACTAATGGCAGCACTTCGTCGTCATTAAAGCCTCGCATCAATACCGTGTTAAGTTTAATATTTTTAAAGCCCGCAAGTTTGGCGGCTTGTATGCCGCGTAACACTTTATCTAGCTCGCCAGTGCGGGTGATGGTTTTGAAGCGGGTTGCCTCTAGGCTGTCTAAACTGATGTTGATGCGTTTTACGCCTGCGTTTTTTAAATCCTGAGCTTGTTTTTCTAGTTGGCTTCCGTTGGTAGTAAGCACTAACTCATTTAAGTTTTTGAGTTTGCCAATTTCTTCAAATAGCCATAATGCATTTTTACGTACTAAAGGCTCACCACCTGTGATGCGTACTTTACTGACGCCTAATCCAACAAATACTTTTACTAGTCGTGCGCATTCTTCTAGGCTTAATACTTCATCGCGTGATAAAAAGGTCATATCCTCAGACATACAGTAAACACAACGAAAGTCGCAACGGTCGGTAATAGACAGGCGAATGTAGTCAACTTGCCGACCAAATTGATCAATAAGTTTATGGGGGAGGCTTTGTGTGGATTTAGGCACTTTTTCAATCATTACTTGTCGGATTAGATAGCAATTAGCAACTGTATTATAGTAGCATTATAAAATTGTAATAATAGTCGTTTTGGAGAGAATAGCTTGCTAGATTCACATTCAACACAAGAGATGGGCGCAACTATCCATGCGTTAATCGCGGAGCATCAACATCGGCCGGGTGCTTTGTTGCCTTTGCTGCATGCTATTCAAGACAGGATAGGGTGTATACCAGAGGCGGCTTATAAGCCAATATCCAAAGCCTTGGCGTTATCTGTGGCAGAGGTGCATGGCGTGGTGACGTTTTATCATCATTTTCGTACACACAAAGCAGGGCAGCATGTAATGCAAATTTGCCGCGCAGAATCCTGCCAAGCCATGGGTTCAGAAGCCTTGGAAGCGCACGCAAAAAAATGTTTGAATGTTGAGTATCATCAAACCACCGCAGATGAGGCGATTACGTTAGAGCCGGTTTACTGTTTGGGTAACTGTGCGCTGTCTCCAACTGTGATGATGGATGATGAAATTTACGGACGTGTGTCTGCAGCAGATTTAGATGCGCTAATTTTAGAAGCACGATGTGCGGAGGCTAAGGCGTAATGGTGACTAAAATATATATCCCCCGCGATTCAAGCGCCTTGGCGATGGGCGCTGATAAGGTTGCTATTGCGGTGGCGGCTGAGGCAAAAAACCGTGGTTTAGAAGTTGAAATTGTTCGCAATGGTTCTCGTGGTCTTTATTGGCTGGAAACGATGGTGGAAGTTGCTACCTCAAGTGGTCGTACTGCTTATGGCCCAGTCAAAGTAAAAGATGTGCCTACATTGTTTGATGCAGATTTTATCAATGGTAAGCCCCATGCCTTGAGTTTGGGTTTAACCGAAGAGATTGATTGGCTTAAAAAGCAGCAGCGCTTAACCTTTGCGCGAGTTGGTATTACAGACCCCATTTCTTTAGATGATTATATTGCGCACGATGGTTACAATGGTTTGAAAAAGGCACTTAAACTGTCAGGTGCAGATATTGTAAAAATTGTCACTGACTCCGGCTTGCGTGGTCGCGGTGGTGCTGCTTTTCCAACTGGCATTAAATGGAATACCGTGCTCGGTTGCGAAGCGGAGCAAAAATACATCGTATGTAATGCCGATGAGGGCGACTCGGGCACTTATTCTGATCGCATGATTATGGAAGGTGACCCATTTGTACTGATAGAAGGCATGACGATTGCAGGTGTGGCCGTTGGCGCTACACGTGGCTATATCTATTTGCGTAGTGAGTATCCACACGCGCTGATAGCCCTCAATGAAGCCATTGCTAATGCTGAAAAAGCGGGTTACCTGGGTGACAATGTTTTAGGTAGCGGTAAAGCGTTCTATCTGGAAGTGCGTCGCGCGGCGGGTGCTTATGTCTGCGGTGAAGAAACTTCATTGTTGGAAAGTTTAGAAGGCAAGCGCGGTTTGGTGCGGTTTAAACCACCACTACCTGCGATTGAAGGGCTGTTCGGTAAGCCAACGGTAGTCAATAATGTAATTTCACTGGCGACAGTGCCTATTATTTTAGACAAAGGCGCGCAATATTACGCTGATTATGGCATGGGGCGTTCACGCGGGACTTTGCCAATTCAGCTGGCAGGTAACATTAAACACGGCGGCTTGGTAGAGTTGGCGTTTGGTGCAACCTTGCGTGAGTTGTTGTATGGTTTTGGCGGTGGTTCGTTTACGGGTAAGCCGATTCGTGCGGTACAGGTTGGCGGTCCGCTGGGTGCCTATTTGCCAGAAAGCCAATTTGATACACCTTTAGATTACGAAGAGTTCACCAAAATTTGGGCTGTGTTAGGGCATGGTGGCATTGTGGCGTTTGACGATACCGTGGATATGGCAAAAATGGCACGCTATGCGTTTGAGTTTTGCGCAATTGAGTCCTGTGGAAAATGTACGCCGTGCCGCATAGGTTCTACACGCGGTGTAGAGGTGATCGATAAAATCACTAGTGGCAAAGACCATGCAAAGAACATTACATTAGTGCGTGATTTAAGCGACACTATGCTCAATGGTTCGCTTTGCGCATTGGGTGGCATGACGCCTTACCCTGTGTTAAGCGCACTCAATCACTTTCCTGAAGACTTTGGACTGTAAAGTAACGAGTAAACATTTTTGAAATACTAACTTTCCGTTCGTCATTCCCGCGTAGGCGGGAATCTAGGCAACGTAAAATTTTTAGCTAGGTGTGCTGAAGCAATAGCACTAGCGATGACAGTAGCCTAGATTCCCGCCTACGCGGGAATGACGGGTAAAACGCAGTGGAGTATAAAAGCATGGATGAAATTAAATACAACCCAAACGTAGATTACGGCACACCAGCTAGTCAATCGACAAAACAAATCACGCTGACGGTTGATGATAGACAAGTGACGGTGGCTGATGGTGTGTCTATTATGCACGCGGCTGCGTTGGCAGGTGTAATGGTGCCAAAATTATGTGCAACCGATAGCCTAGAGCCGTTTGGCTCATGTCGTTTGTGTTTGGTAGAGATTGAAGGTCGCCGTGGGTATCCTGCGTCTTGCACTACACCTGTGGCTGAGGGCTTGGTAGTACATACGCAAACGCCAAAATTGGCAGATATTCGTCGTGGCACCATGGAGCTTTATATCTCTGATCATCCGTTGGACTGCCTGACTTGCGCCACTAATGGTGATTGCGAATTGCAAGATATGGCTGGCGCGGTAGGTCTGCGCGAAGTACGCTACGGCTATGATGGTGAAAACCATCTGAAAGCGGAAAAAGACGAGTCCAATCCCTATTTCACGTTTGACCCGAGCAAATGTATTGTCTGTTCACGCTGTGTGCGCGCGTGTGAAGAAACGCAAGGTACATTTGCATTAACTATTTCCGGGCGTGGTTTTGACTCAAAAGTATCCGCTGGTAATAAAGATTTTATGGATTCTGAATGTGTATCCTGTGGTGCCTGTGTACAAGCTTGCCCAACAGCAACGTTGATTGAAAAAACCGTGATTGCAGCTGGTACGCCTGAACATAGTGTGACTACTACCTGTGCCTATTGCGGTGTAGGTTGTAGTTTTGATGCTGAAATGAAAGGCGAAGAGGTTGTACGCATGACACCAAGTAAGCATGGTGGCGCCAATCACGGTCATTCATGCGTAAAAGGGCGGTTCGCTTGGGGTTATGCTACGCATAAAGACCGTATCACTACACCAATGATTCGTAAGAGCATTAAAGACCCATGGCAACAAGTAAGCTGGGATGAGGCGATTAACTACGCGGCGAGTGAGCTTAATCGCATCAATACCACCTATGGTAAAGATGCAATCGGCGGCATTACTTCATCACGTTGCACCAATGAAGAAGTCTATGTCACACAAAAATTGATTCGTGCGGTGTTTGGTGTGAATAATGTGGATACTTGCGCACGTGTTTGCCATAGCCCAACGGGGTACGGCTTAAAACAAACTTTGGGCGAGTCTGCCGGTACACAAACTTTTGATTCTGTGATGCAATCAGACGTGATTTTAATTATCGGTGCAAACCCAACAGATGGACACCCGGTGTTTGCTTCACAAATGAAGCGTCGCCTGCGTGAAGGCGCGAAATTGATTATTGCCGACCCGCGTGAGATTGATTTGGTCGCTAATTCGCCACATATCCGTGCTGACTATCATTTAAAACTGCGCCCAGGTACCAACGTAGCGTTGATTTCAGCTTTGGCCCATGTGATTGTGACAGAGGGTTTAGTGCAGGAGGATTTTGTTAAAGCGCGTTGTGAGTGGGATTCTTTTGTGGCATGGCGTGATTTTGTTGCTTTGCCAGAAAACTCACCTGAAACTTTATCTGGCGAGTTAGGCATTAAAGCTGAAGATGTTCGTGCGGCAGCAAGGCTGTATGCAACAGGGGGCAATGCGGCGATTTATTATGGACTAGGCGTAACTGAGCATAGCCAAGGCTCGACTACTGTGATGGGCATTGCCAACTTAGCCATGGCAACTGGCAATATTGGCCGTGAAGGCGTGGGCGTCAATCCGTTGCGTGGCCAAAATAATGTGCAAGGTTCATGCGACATGGGCTCTATGCCACATGAGTTTCCAGGTTATCGTCACGTGGCAGACGACGCTACGCGTGCGTTGTTTGAATCAGCTTGGGGTCGGCCTCTAAGTAAAGAGCCTGGTTTGCGTATCCCCAACATGTTAGATCAAGCCAGTGAAGGTAGCTTTAAGGCCTTGTACTGTGTGGGTGAAGATATTGTTCAATCTGACCCTAATACCCAGCACGTAACCCACGCGCTTGAGCAGATGGAGTGCGTGATTGTGCAAGATTTATTCTTGAACGAAACCGCTATGTTTGCGCACGTATTTTTCCCAGGGGCATCATTTTTAGAAAAAAATGGTACCTTTACCAATGCTGAGCGCCGTATTTCACCGGTACGTCGTGTGATGGCGCCAAAAAATGGCATGGAAGATTGGCAAGTGACTACTAAGTTGTCTGCGGCGCTGGGCTACCCGATGAGTTACAGCCATGCCTCTGAAATTATGGATGAAATTGCACGTTTAACGCCGACCTTCAAAGGGGTTAGCTTTAAGAAGTTAGATGAGTTGGGTAGTGTGCAATGGCCATGTAATGATGAGCACCCAGAGGGGACGCCAGTGATGCATATTGATGAATTTGTGCGCGGTAAAGGTAAGTTTTTTATTACCCAATATGTACCTACGACTGAAAAAGTAAATGCAAAATTCCCGCTGATACTGACAACAGGGCGTATCTTGTCGCAATATAACGTGGGCGCACAAACGCGCAGAACAGAAAATACCGCTTGGCATCCAGAGGATATATTAGAAATTCATCCACACGATGCAGAAGACCGTGGTATTAAAGCCAATGACTGGGTAGGTATCGCTAGCCGTGCGGGTGAAACCGTATTGCGCGCTAAAATTACTGAGCGTGTGCAAGTGGGGGTGGTTTACACCACGTTTCACCACCCGGAATCAGGCGCCAATGTGATTACGACAGATAATTCTGACTGGGCGACCAATTGTCCTGAATTTAAAGTAACTGCGGTACAGGTGGCGCGGGTGAGCCAGTTATCCGATTGGCAAAAACATTATAAAACCTTTAGCGAGGCGCAAATTGCCTTTGCAGGCAAAAAGGCTGAAGCTACAAAAGTTGGCTAATGCACAGATTTTAGATGTGCCGTTAAGTACGTTTACTGTGCTGCAATGGCGTGAGGGTGAGTTAAAGCAAGTGCAAGATTGTTTGGCGGAAGAAACACCCGTTGCCTTGGTTTACAATGGTGTTTCACACGCGGTAATGCTTGCTACAGCGCAAGATTTAGAAGACTTTGCATTGGGTTTTTCACTCAGTGAAGGCATTGTGCAGAACGCTAGTGAGCTTTACGGCATTGAGGTGCAAGTGCAAAGTAACGGCATTGAGTTACACTGCGACATTGCCAGTGAGCGTTTTGCACAACTAAAACAACGCCGCCGTACGCTGGCAGGTAAAACTGGCTGTGGTTTATGTGGCGCAGAAAATTTAGCGCAAGCGATGCGTTATCCAGAGCCGTTAGCCATGCAAAATAAGGTTGAGGTGAGTAATATCATTAAGGGCTTACAGGCAATACAGTCGCGGCAAAGTTTGCAACAAAAAACCGGCGCAACGCATGCCAGTGCTTATGTCCTGACAGATGGAACGGTCAGTATCGTGCGTGAAGACGTTGGGCGACATAATGCGTTAGATAAGTTAGTTGGCGCATTGGCTAGAATCAAGCAGCTTGAGGCTGGCTTTGTTATCACAACCAGTCGTGCCAGTTTTGAAATGGTGCAAAAAACGGCTAGCGCAGGCATCGGCTTGTTGGTGGCGGTTTCAGCCCCTACGGGTTTGGCGGTGCGCGTGGCAGAGCAATGCGGGCTAACCTTAATGGGCTTTGCTAGAGATAATCGGCATGTGGTATATAGCCACAGTGAGAGAATTCTGTATCAATAAATTGATGTAAACCAAGATTGATGTAAAACTAAAAGTGATAGAAAAACTAGGGAACAAATGGATATTCAACGCTTAATTTCAATGGCCAACCAGATTGGTGATTTTTACGAGTCATACCCTGACCAAAGCCATGCTCAAAAAGATATTGCTGATCACCTTAATAAGTTTTGGGCATTGCCGATGCGTAAGCAAATTGCACAATATGTGGCTGAGCAAGCTGGTATTGGGCTACATGCACGAGTGCAAAGTGCAATTAAAGACCACTTAAGCGTGTAGCAAGCGAGGTTGCTTTAATCTCGAGGGAATTTCAGAGCGCGAATCCATAACTTTATTGCCGGCGTTGAAATAACCTGAAGTTTTCTTTTCTATCCGCAATCCGCTTTCCTCGCCAGATAAGCTTCCATTCATCGCTCGGTAGCATCTTTCCTACACCTTTTTCGTCTTGTATCAGATATAGGTTACAGCTGATCTGATGCGTGGGTTTAACTGGATGCAAATTGATATCCGTGTAATAGTGCAACAATAAACGTTGGGATTGCCCTACATTTAAGCTGCTAATGCAGTCAAAGTCGGCAGGTAGCGCTTTTTGCATTCCCGTAAAAACAGGTTGGTAGCTTTTAACAGCATCAATCCAAGGTAACCAAAGTGTCATCAGTAAGCCCCAGCTAAACGTCAAGCCGACAGCCCAGTTAGTGACTGTCGATTTGTTGCTTTGTTTTGCGCGTAAGCAAGTAAAACCCCAAATTATGGTAATGATGAATGCAATAGTAAATGCAATCCAGCTGAAATGAGTCGCATCTGACCCAGATAAAAATTGCATCCGTTCTTTGATTTTAGCAGGATAACCCGTGAGCATAGCGAGCCAGCCTAGCCAGACTAAAAAGCCAATTAAGCCAAATAATGTAATACCAAACCAATTTAATGCGGCGGCGGCACCTCTTTTAAGGTGCTCTACACTACCTGCCCCAAGCGCTACTAGTGGCAGCAGTAATGGCAGTGCGCTGATGTCTTTAGAGCTTGCACCAAAACCTAGTAATAATAGACTGCAAATAAAGAACGTAAGTATTAGTTGAAATTTTGGCTTCGATGCGAGTTGATGGCGGTGACGCCACAAGCCCCATAGCGCTAAAGGTAGCGCTGGCCATGCGTACCAAATTAAAATACGTAAAAAATATAAATGATTTTTTTGATCAAATCCATGCAAGTTGGTTTGTAGCCACTGTTTGAATAGTATCGGCTCTTGTATATAAAGCAGGATTAACCAGCTTGCAATTAAAGGGCTGGCAATAGCAACGGCGGTGCTAATTGTAGTAGCGAAACTTTTAGTACGCCATGCTTTAAAGAGTGTCGGTAGCAATAGTGCTGTTACTAATAAAATTAACGGCGACATTAAACCGTTAGATAAAAAGCCCGCGCCTATAGCAAGTCCGAGTAGGCCGCTGGCGCGCCAAGGTCGCCGTTTTGAAAGCGCTAACGCATAAAAGCCCGTGGCTGCACTGGCAAGGCTGGCAATCTCTGCATTTAAGCTGTGAGCACTCATAATGAGGCCGATTGTGCCTATCATAATGAACGTTGCATGGCGTCCTACACCTCGCGCCCATAGCTCTCGCCCTGTCATGCCGACCATCAGCAACACAATGGTCATCCAGATGACATTGAACAGCCTGGCACCATCGTGCATGTCAAATAGTGGGCTAAGTAGTTTGGCGCTCGCAGCTGCTGTTAAATAATAAAGCGGAGGTGACGTGACTGTTGACTCACCAGCAGCTAATGGTGCAATTAAGCTGCCGCCTTGAATAATATTTTTAACAATGCTGATGCTGGGGGCTTCTAGTGGTTTCCAAGGGGCGTGCCCAGTTAAGCCTAAAATTATCCATATTGCACATAAAATAAGTAGTAGTTGTGTTTTCGCACTCTCACCCACGCGTGCACGCGGGGTTGCCATATTGCCTTGCCAATCGTGATCAAGTTGAAATCGCATTTTTAGAGTGAGTGGAGTGTCTATTTAATTTAAGGGCTATTTTATACGAGACTAGTCAACATCAAAATAAAAAGGCAGCCTAAGCTGCCTTTTGTAGATGATAAATTGCAAGCAAGCTCGCAATTTACACTTACATGCCGTATTTTTTACGGAATTTATCAACACGACCTGCTGTGTCTAAAATCATTTGTTTACCAGTGTAGAAAGGATGAGATTTTGATGACACCTCAATTTTAACTAACGGATATTCTTTACCATCAGTCCACTTGATTTTATCTTTTGCATGGATGGTAGAGCGTGTGATAAAACTAAAGTCAGCGCCGATGTCTTGAAATACGACATCGCGGTATTCTGGATGAATTCCATCTTTCATAATAATAGCCTCAATATTGATTGCCGAATGATACGGCAAAAATTAGATTACGCATTTTCGCGGTAACTCGGCATTATATTTATAATTGACGAGTGGTGCAAGTTTAAAATGCTAAGGGAAAACCGTTAGCCTCTGCGCATGCTGTCAAAAAAATCCGCATTGTTTTTGGTGGACTTGATTTTGTCTAGCAAGAACTCCATCGCCTCCATGTCGTCCATCGGGTAAAGCAATTTACGTAATACCCAAATTTTCTGTAGCACATCTTTTTCAATCAGGAGTTCTTCACGGCGGGTGCCAGATTTATTAACGTTGATGGCAGGGTATTGGCGTTTTTCAGCCATCTTGCGATCAAGGTGAATTTCCATATTGCCTGTACCTTTGAACTCTTCGTAGATCACGTCATCCATGCGTGAGCCAGTATCAACAAGGGCTGTAGCGATGATGGTCAACGAGCCACCTTCTTCAATGTTACGTGCCGCACCAAAGAAGCGCTTAGGGCGCTGTAACGCGTTTGCATCAACACCACCCGTAAGCACCTTGCCGGATGACGGAATCACAGTGTTATAGGCACGCGCTAGGCGAGTGATTGAATCAAGCAAAATAACCACATCTTTTTTGTGCTCAACCAGACGTTTGGCTTTTTCGAGCACCATTTCGGCCACTTGTACATGGCGAGTAGCTGGCTCGTCAAAAGTCGATGCAACAACCTCACCTTTTACTGAACGTGTCATTTCTGTTACTTCTTCAGGGCGTTCATCAATTAAAAGCACAATAAGAATCACATCAGGATGGTTGGCGGTAATGGCGTGAGCAATGTTTTGCATCATGACTGTTTTGCCGCTTTTAGGGCTGGCTACAAGCAAACCGCGCTGACCACGGCCAATCGGTGCAATCATATCAATCACGCGGCTGGTGATGTTTTCTGCACCTTTAATGTCACGCTCTAAGGTGAGGGGAATGGTTGGAAATAATGGCGTTAAGTTTTCGAATAATATTTTGTGTTTGGTGTTTTCTGGTGCTTCATCATTCACCATATCCACTTTAACTAGAGCAAAATAGCGCTCACCATCTTTTGGAATACGAATTTCACCTTGAATGCTGTCACCCGTATGCAGGTTAAAGCGTCTGATTTGGGAAGGAGACACGTAAATATCATCTGGACCGGCCAGATACGAGGTATCTGGAGAGCGGAGAAAGCCAAAGCCGTCTTGCAACACTTCAAGGGTTCCGTCACCGAAAATACTTTCACCTTTTTTAGCTTTATTCTTCAAAATAGCAAAAATTAAGTCTTGCTTGCGCATGCGGCTGGCATTGTCAATTTCATTGGCTATTGCCATTTCAACTAACTCGGTAACGGGTAGGTGCTTAAGGTCTGATAAATGCATGAGGTCTCGCTAAAACAAGATTGGTGTGAAGATGGACTCTGCCAAGAGTTTAGTTGCTGGGAGTTATTTAATTGGCTGATGAGAAAATGCTTGATTTTGAATAATACTAATTCGGAAAAACCAAACATTTAAATATAGCGCTAAGCGTAATGGGTTTAGATGTTGCTGTCAATAAACGCAGTTAATTGAGATTTAGATAATGCGCCTACTTTAGTTGCTTCTACATTGCCATTTTTGAATAACATGAGTGTCGGAATGCCGCGAATGCCGTATTTAGGTGGTGTTTGTTGATTATCATCAATATTTAGCTTACCTATTTTGAGGCGGCCAGCGTACTCTTTTGAAATTTCATCTAAAATGGGCGCAATCATTTTGCATGGACCACACCATTCTGCCCAGTAGTCTACTAAGACTGGAAGTTGTGACTGCAAAACGTCCTGCTCAAAACTTGCATCGCTAAGATGTGTGATGTGTTCGCTCATGGAAAAACCTCAATTGAATATTATTTTGTAAATAAATGTGTATCGTAACGAAAAAAAACAGTTTCGTGAAGCATCAAATGCTAGAAGTGCCGTTTAAAATTGATTTGTTCAAGCTAGTTAGCAATAAATGTATTAACCAATAATACTGTATTGTATGCGTTCAACGTAGTGGGAGCGCTCCAGTAGCTTGGTCAGCATAATTTGTTTGGTGTTGTTATTGTACGTCAAAGTTAATTGGCGTGCAGGCTCATAAGTACCTCTTGGTGCAACAATGCTGGCCGCCTGTTTAACTGCGGCGATTTCTGATAACAGTAATACGCGTTCATCTTTGTTACGTCCGCGAATATTTGCTATGGCACTTTGCGCTTGTGGCGCGATAAATTGTACGCCTATATCTAATCGATCTCTAGTTCCGCAGTTAGCCCATCGAATGATACCAATTGACCAGTGGGGTTCGTCTTTACCTTTCACGCCAATTAAACCACCAATCCTGATGTTTTTTTCAGCAGTATGATGGCGTCTCAGCAGTATGCCTGTGGCACTGATATTCAGCGTTTTCCAACGTGAAGGGATGGTTGGTAAGCTTTGTGGTACGCTTGAGTCTGAAATTAGATGGTTATTTGTGTCGTTAATTTTTGTGATGCCTTGGTCAGAAACCTGTTGAATGACAGTAATACCAAAGACTAACTCAACATCACCGTTTTTAAGTGAACGGCTAAAAATACGTTTTGGGGTGATTCCCCAGTGTTTAATGAGGTAGGTGAGTAGTTCAATGTAGTCGTCGCGATTTGCATCCGTTGGAATGCTACCATTTTTAGGTAATTGATGGCTTTGTAGCTGACTTAAATCCTGGTGCATTGTGCGCACCAAATCAATGGTCTGAAATAAAATGTCAGTGAGTGGGTTGGGCTGACCAATTTGTTTGCTGTAAGGGGTTGGTGGCTTGTTTGAACTCAGGTCAATGATAAACGCGCCTGAGACGTTATTTAGTATGGTTGCGGCAGTAATTTGCGTGTGCTTAATATGATGCGCTAAGTACTCGGCAATAAGCCTAACGTCTTGTTGTATGAGGTGCTGAGGCTCCGCCAGAGACATCAGTAATGCATGCTTGTAGGTGTTTTCGATTGAGGTTACCAAGCATGCAGATGCCAAGTTTGGGTCAATATTTTTTTCAGTAGCCATATAAGCATGTTGAATGCTTATATTTTGTATGCCGAGCTGTACCGCACAAAAATAGAGTTGATGTAAATCACTCCAAATATGGTCAGGGGAGATGCTGTAAGTTTGATAATAGACCAAGGCATGCTCTGCAATTGCGTGCATGGCATATTGTATGGCATGAGCTGAGCTTTTATCTGACCCTAATTTGAAGAGTTGATTTTGCAAATCCACCAAGGCAAGTTTGTAACCGTACCCTAACTCAAGCCACAAAGATCCTGCGGTGGTTGCGGCTAAGTGGGCTTCGTCATGCAAGGGTAGTGCTGATTTGCTGTAATCTTCAGCCAGCGCCAGGGCGGTTAGAATTAGGTGTGGGCGATAGCAATCCAGCGCTTGCAGTCTATGACTGGCAGAAACTTTTTGACGATTTAAAGTTTCCAGCTCGGCATATAAATGTGATGCCATATCAATGGCATTTTTAGCTTTTAGGTCTGCTAGCGCTTGATTGATTTTTTGTGGGCGCGTCTCGACAATAAAAACGGGATTGTCTTGCAAGTCTGGAATGTTGAGGTTTAGCGCCATTTTTTAATTTTCACCAAATCAATCAAAGCATTTGCGCGATTGTATGATATAGCGCTTATTTACACTAGTAAAAAGACCACGATTTGTAGTTTTTATGAATCACTTACGTTGGTTTAATATGTCACTATGCTCATTTTTTGAAAAAACATCGATGAAAAATTTTATTTTGGGGCTGCTGTTATTCACATTTAGCCAATTATCCATGGCTGACACTATAGATGGCGTTGATTTTTTGCTAAAAGATATGGCAGGGATTAAGCATCAATTATCGCAGTATAAAGGTAAGTGGGTGCTGGTCAATTATTGGGCTACTTGGTGTCCGCCGTGCTTGGAAGAAGTGCCAGATCTCGTGAATTTATACGATCACCGCAAGAAGACGGATTTGATGGTCTTAGGCGTGGTGTTTGATTATAAAGATGTGAAGGAGGTTGCCGAGTACGTGGATGATATGTTGATTTCATATCCGATAGTCTTGGGTGATGATGCGGTCATCGCGCAAATAGGCTCGGCTGCGGTGTTGCCCACGACTTTTATTTATAATCCTCAGGGTGAGCTGGTTAAAATCAAGCGCGGCTTGATTACTAAACAATACATTGAGAAATTAATGGGTGTCGCTAAAAATTAAATGGCTCATGCAGTTTTAGCAAGGGTCACTGATAGGATTCTCAAATCCTAGTTTGAAGCTTAGTGAGGTACTGGAATGCTGTTGCCAGTGCCATCTAGTACATTGAGTTGATTTTCATCTGCAAAGTGCATCAGTTGTGCATAGCCTTCTGGGTTTACGACTTTTAGTTTTAAATCTACAGCTAAACAACGGACGCCGTTGACGACTCTAGGCTTAAGGTAGGGTGAGTATTTAAGCTTGCGGTCTTCACCAAAAGTAGCGTAGGTGCTGCACATGCGGTCAACCCAGTCGCTAGGGCGGAAGGGCTTGCCCACGCGCGTATTGCCTTCAATGATAATTTCGTTATTGGTTTGCGTTGATATTGGATCTGCACTCATTTATTTTTACCAGTAATTACGCTGCTTGCAGCTTTTAAAATTAGCGATGATTATAGCATTATTAAGGTAATTCCAGATTCATCACCGAGTGGATTATTCCGCCCACTTGTCTACTTGCGCTTGCTGGAGGACGGAATGCCCATTACGCCGGTGATGGTTATGGTAAATATTCAAAGACCTTGACTACTTTAGTCACGCCGCTGGTATTGCGCGCAATTTCAACAGCGTCTTCGGCTTCTTTTTGTGTGACAGAGCCCATGAGGTAAACCACGCCGTTTTCAGTGACGACTTTGACGTAATTGGCTTGAAAACGATTTTCTGTAACGAATTGTGCTTTCACTTTTGAGGTTAAATAAGCATCATTAGCACGTGAGCTGACAGAAGTTTTAGGCCCAACAGTGATTTCGTTGATGACGCTACGCACGCTTGTCGTGGCAATAACGATATCTCCTGCTTTGGTTTTAGCGTTTTCGTCAGGGACTTCACCTGTTAACAATACATTGCCTTTAAAGCTGGTAATGTTGACGTGCGCATTTTCTCCCAGCGTGTCGTGTATGCTTTTTGTGGATTTAAGCTCAATGTTTTCATCTTCCACATAAATGCCGGAAGTGCGTCTATCCGCAGCCATCACGCCGCCCGCTGCTGCACCACCAACAATGACTGGCACGCAAGCCGTAATTTGTGAGGCAAGTGCGAGTGCTGCTAATAATTTGAAAGTTAATTTCATATTCAATATCCTTTGTGTGTAGATGCCGATTGAAGGCTTGTTGACAAGATTGAAAGAAAGAAGCTAAAAAGCATTTTGTATCCATTCTACTGCGTTTATTTGCGTTGACTGCATTAAAACGACATCAAAGCGGCAGTCTGTGTTGCCATGAATTTGTAAATAGCGCTCTGCTGTGCGCGTAAGTTTTTGTTGTTTGGACGGAGTGATGCTCATCGCCGCGCCGCCAAAATTGGCGCTGCTACGCAAACGTACTTCTATAAAAACCAATGTCTTTCCATCCTGCATGATCAAATCAATTTCACCATGCAGGCAACGGAAATTTTTCTCTATAAGCTTGAGTCCCTTTTGTTGCAAAAAAGTTGCAGCCAATTGCTCGGCGGCATTGCCTTCTACAAGGTGTTTCGCTTGCTGTTTGAATGTCATTGCTCTAGTTCGAGGCCATTAAAAATAAATCTGGCAATTGATAGCTGGCGTCTGACAAGGCCTGATTGATCAAGCGTCAGTTCACCAGTTAAGCCGTTGATGATCACTTCACTGCGGTTAGCATGCGTGCTGGCGGCGAGCAATTGTAAAGTATCGACGCCTAATGCAAACCAACGTAATAATGCATTTGAATTCAGATTGGCACTGGCGTCTTGATAGGCTGTAAATGCATCATTGTTTGCCGGTAGCAAGAATGGAATATCGACAAAACGTAGCGCGTTAAAGGACGCGTCCGATGGCAGTGCGTCATTGACAGCAGAAAATGTCAACGTAGGCATGCTGATATTGAGTTGTGACCTTACAGTGCGCACGTCAGCGGCCGACATTGCCAGTAATATCATGTCGTGACTTGTTGCAGCCACTTGCGCTTTGAGGTCGAATAGGCTGAGCTCATCCGAGGTTACGCCATCGGGTAGTGTAATTGCGCTTACTTGGTCATCTTGTTCGCTCGCGCCTAATTCAGCCTGCCAGGCAGCGCGAAAGCTGCTGGTCATTGTTTGCGCAACTTTGCTATCAGTATTAATAATCACAAGGTGATGCATTGCATGGTCTGCGGCAAATTTCGCCATACGTGCAGCCTCATCTTTAAGCGGCAAGCCAACACTTAAAATGTGATGTGTATCTAGATAGGTTGCTATGTTGGCGGGGTCGGCATCTTCAAGTAGCTGTAGTGCGATAAAATAAGTAGCACCTTCGATTTTTGCTTGGGCATATTGCTCGATGATGGCTTCCAGGCTATTGGTGCCCGTGTAGATTTTAATTTCATTGTTTAAACCATGTTTGGTTAACGCGGCTTGTAATCCTTGCTGAAAAGCATCGGCTTGCGTAAGGTTGGCTTCCTCTGCAATCGGTAAAATCAAGGCAATGCTGCCCTGTGCAATGGCGCTCATGCTGGATGCACTTGCATTTGGTTGACGCGCACGTTCTTTTGCAAAAGCACTGGCGCTGTGGTCAGGATAATAAGTCAGCCAGTTTGCAATACTGGTTGCCGCATCTTGATTTTTGGCGGCTAGGCTCAAGTCTATCCAGCCTTGAAACTCATTATCGGCATTTTCCCCACGCATGGTGATGAGCTGATTTTGTGATTGATTGCTTAATAAAGCCCATATTTCCTGATGTGTTTTTTCAATGTGGTTTGCTTTAGATTCTGGTGCGACGCTGATCACAGCGGCTTCTGCTTGCATTAAGTGCCAAAGTGCCTGTTGTGTATCGCCGAGGCTTGCAAAGGCTTTAGCCAGATGCTGATGCAAGCTGATTTTAGCCTCGATAATGAGGTGCTTTTCAGATTGCAGTGGCAGTAATAAAAGTAATGAATCATCAACGCGGTTCTCGCCCCAGGCGATGCTACCTTTAAGCAGTTTTGCATAAGGCGATAAGCTTGAAATGTTGGCCAAAGCCAATGTCGTACATGCTATTTTTGCTTGCTGCAGGCATGTGCTGCCCTCTAAAAAATAAGTTTCAGCAGATTTTTTAATGGGTGATTTTACTGCTGCGGGCTCAGCTTTATTTGCCTCGGCAGCAAATGTGGGTAAATATAAACTGCCAAAAAGCAGGCATGTTGCTAAAATGGCGTTAACTAATTTTTGGGTCATCAAATTTTGCATCCTATAGGCACATTATATGTTGTTGCCACGCCAATTGGAAATCTACAAGACATTACCTTGCGCGCGTTGGATATTTTAAAAACCGTAGATGCGATTGCGGCGGAAGATACGCGCCATACTTCTGGCTTGCTGTCGCACTTTGGTATCGCTAAAAAACTCATTGCGGTGCATGAGCATAATGAACGCCAATCCGCTGAGAAGTTGTTAGCACAATTAAGTGCGGGACAAAGTATAGCACTGGTCACCGATGCGGGCACTCCAGGCATTAGCGACCCGGGAGCGGTGGTGGTTGACTTAGTCCGCAAGGCTGGCGTTAAAGTGGTGCCAATTCCAGGCGCGAGTGCCGTGATTGCAGCATTGTCAGCCTCTGGTATTGCGCAAAACGGCTTTTTATTTCATGGTTTTTTACCCGCGAGTGGCGCAGCACGGCGGAAAGCACTTGAGGCGCTAAAGTCGCAAACGGTGACGCTGGTGTTTTATGAAGCACCGCATCGCATTATTGAGAATATCGTGGATATGTCGGCTGTGTTGGGTGCAGAGCGCCGCATTACCTTTGCACGTGAGCTGACAAAAACTTTTGAAACGATTTATAGCTGTGATTTGGGTGAGGCGGAGGCGTGGCTGCAAGCAGATAGTAATCAGCAGCGTGGTGAGTTTGTGCTATTGGTAGAAGCGGCAGCTATTAAAGAGGCTGAAGAAATTCCTGAAGAAGCGGTCAGAGTATTGAAATTGCTGCTTGCAGAGTTACCGTTAAAACAAGCGGTAAAGTTAGCCACGGAAATCACCCATGAAAAGAAAAATGTTTTGTA
>JAURWJ010000040.1 GCA_030655015.1 Methylotenera sp.
ATTGTGTCTCAATTGCATCGTAGCCCAGGTGTGTTCTTTGAACATGACCGTGGTAAAACACATAGCTCAGGTAAGTTGCTATTTTCAGCACGTATTATTCCTTACCGTGGTTCATGGTTAGACTTCGAGTTTGATCCTAAGGATTATTTATATTTCCGTATCGATCGTCGCCGCAAAATGCCAGTGACAATATTGTTGAAAGCACTTGGTTATACACCAGAGCAAATTATTTCAACATTCTATGATTTCGATGCATTCCATATTGGTAAAAATGGTATTCAGTTTACTATTGTGCCTGAGCGTTTGCGTGGCGAAGTGGCTAAATTTGATATCATTGCAAAAGATGGCTCAGTGGTGGTTGCTAAGGATAAGCGTATCACGGTAAAACATATCCGTGATATGGAAAAAGCTGGCGTGAGTAAAATTGCTGTGCCACAAGATTTTATTCTCGGTCGTGCATTAGCGAGTGCTATTGTCGATAAAGAAACAGGTGAAGTCGTCGCCAATGCTAATGATGAAATAACAGAATCATTACTTGAAAAGTTAGTGGATGCCAATGTAACTTCAGTGACAACTTTGTATTCTAATGACTTGGATCATGGTGATTACATTTCACAAACCTTACGGATTGATGAAGTGCCAGACCAATATAGTGCACGTGTAGCTATTTACCGTATGATGCGCCCAGGTGAGCCGCCAACTGAAGATTCAGTTGAGGCATTGTTTCATGGCTTGTTCTTCAATGAAGATCGCTACGATTTATCACGCGTAGGCCGTATGAAATTTAATCGCCGCGCCTTCCCTGAAAAAGCAGAAGAGCGTCAGTCTCCTTGGATTCGTAGGTTCTATGAAGCGTCTGGTGCGCGTGGAGATGAAGGTGAAGATATCCTTTCAAATGATGACATATTAGCCGTTATTGGCGTATTGCTCGAGTTGCGCAATGGCCGTGGCGAGATTGATGATATTGACCATTTGGGTAATCGCCGTATTCGTTCAGTAGGTGAGTTGGCTGAAAATCAATTCCGTACCGGCTTGGTCCGAGTGGAGCGCGCAGTAAAAGAGCGTTTGTCACAAGCTGAATCAGATAACCTAATGCCGCATGATTTAATCAATGCTAAACCGGTATCAAGTGCGATTCGTGAATTTTTTGGTTCAAGCCAATTGTCACAGTTCATGGATCAAACCAACCCATTGTCTGAAATTACGCATAAACGCCGTATTTCAGCGTTGGGTCCAGGTGGTTTAACGCGCGAACGTGCAGGTTTTGAGGTGCGTGACGTTCACTCAACCCATTATGGCCGTATGTGCCCGATTGAGACGCCAGAAGGCCCAAACATTGGTTTGATTAACTCATTGGCTATGTATGCACGTACTAACGATTATGGTTTCTTAGAAACACCATATCGTCGTGTTGAGGGCAATAAAGTTTCTGATACCATTGATTACCTCTCTGCGATTGAGGAGAGTCAATTCATGATTGCGCAAGCAAACACGGACTTAGATGCTAAAAATAAATTTGTGGATGATTTGATTTCTTCACGTCATCACAATGAATTTACGATGACGCAGCCAGAACGCGTTCAATACATGGACGTGGCGCCAGGTCAAATTGTGTCGGTTGCAGCTTCATTGATTCCATTCTTAGAACACGATGATGCGAACCGAGCCTTGATGGGTGCAAACATGCAGCGTCAAGCGGTACCATGTTTGCGTGCGGAAAAAGCGGTAGTAGGAACAGGTATCGAGCGTACGGTTGCCGTTGACTCGGGTACGGTGGTAACAGCACGCCGTGGCGGTCTTGTGGATTACATCGATTCAAGCCGTATTGTGGTGCGCGTTAATGATGAAGAGGCTAAAGCCGGTGAAGTAGGTGTTGATATTTACAACCTAACTAAATATACGCGCTCCAACCAAAACACTAACATTAACCAACGTCCGTTGGTAAGAGTGGGTGATAAGTTATCTCGTGGTGATGTGATTGCAGATGGCGCCTCAACAGATATGGGTGAGTTAGCCCTTGGTCAAAATATGCTCGTTGGTTTTATGCCATGGAATGGCTATAACTACGAAGATTCGATTTTGATTTCTGAGCGCGTAGTGGCTGATGATCGCTACACTTCGATTCATATTGAAGAGTTGTCTGTGGTTGCCCGTGACACTAAACTTGGTGCTGAAGAAATCACCCAGGATATTTCTAACTTAAGTGAGCGTATGCTAGCGCGCTTGGACGAAGTAGGCATCATTCATATCGGTGCTGAGGTTGAATCTGGCGACGTATTGGTTGGTAAAGTGACACCAAAAGGTGAAACGCAACTGACGCCAGAAGAAAAACTGTTACGTGCAATTTTCGGTGAAAAAGCTTCTGACGTGAAAGATACATCACTGCGCGTGCCATCTGGTATGAGCGGCACAGTGATTGATGTACAAGTGTTCACACGTGAGGGTATTGATCGCGATCCACGCGCGCAACAAATTATTGATGACCAATTGGATCACTACAAAAAAGATTTGGCTGACCAGATGCGTATTGTAGAAGATGATGCCTTTGGTCGTATCCGTCGTTTGATTGAAGGCAAAGTGGCAACCGGCGGCCCTAATAAGTTGAAAAAAGGCGATGCACTGACAGCTGAGTATTTGGAGGCTATCGGTCGCTATGACTGGTTTGACATTCGCTTGTCAGATGAAGAAACTGCACGCCAATTAGAGCAGTTAAAAGATGGTTTATCGCAAGCGCGTGTTGAGTTTGACAGTCGTTTTGACGAGAAAAAACGTAAATTAACACAAGGTGATGAATTGCCACCAGGCGTACAAAAAATGGTGAAAGTTTATCTTGCGGTTAAACGTCGCATTCAACCTGGTGACAAAATGGCTGGTAGTCACGGTATCAAAGGGGTGTACTCAAAAATCTGTCCGATAGAAGTTATGCCGCACATGGCCGATGGCACGCCATTGGATATCGTGTTGAACCCGTTAGGCGTTCCTTCACGGATGAACATTGGTCAGATTTTGGAAGTGCATTTGGGTTGGGCAGCTAAAGGGTTGGGTTTGCGAATTGAAGAAATGTTACGTCAAGAAACTAAAGTAGCTGAAATTCGTAAATTCCTAGAAAAAATCTACAACGACAGTACTGGTAAAAAAGAAGATATTAAATCGTTTACTGACGTTGAAATTTTGGATTTAGCACATAACTTGAAAAATGGCGTGCCTTTTGCAACGCCAGTGTTCGATGGTGCCGCTGAATCTGATATTAGACAGATGCTCGATTTAGCTTTCCCTGATGATGATGCGCGCACTAAACAATTGCAATTCCATGCAGGTAAAACGCAAGTAACATTATTTGATGGTCGTACCGGTGATGCTTTTGAACGTCCTGTGACTGTTGGTTACATGCATGTGTTGAAATTACATCACTTGGTTGATGACAAAATGCATGCACGTTCAACAGGTCCATATTCATTGGTTACGCAACAGCCATTGGGCGGTAAAGCGCAATTTGGTGGCCAACGTTTTGGTGAGATGGAGGTTTGGGCGCTTGAGGCTTATGGCGCTTCATATACCTTACAAGAGATGCTGACAGTTAAGTCTGATGACGTGACTGGACGTACAAAAGTATATGAAAACATCGTTAAAGGCGAACACAAAATTGATGCAGGCATGCCTGAGTCATTTAACGTGTTAGTGAAAGAAATTCGCTCACTCGCTATTGACATTGACCTAGACAGAAACTAAGGAGACAAATATGAAAGCTCTATTAGACTTATTTAAACAGGTAACGCAAGAAGAGGAGTTTGATGCAATCAAGATTGCGTTAGCCTCACCTGAAAAAATCCGTTCATGGTCGTATGGCGAAGTGAAAAAGCCTGAAACCATTAACTACCGTACGTTCAAACCAGAGCGTGACGGTTTGTTCTGCGCCAAAATCTTTGGCCCTATCAAAGATTATGAGTGCTTATGCGGTAAATACAAGCGCCTTAAACATCGTGGTGTGATCTGTGAAAAATGTGGCGTTGAAGTGACGTTATCAAAAGTACGTCGCGAGCGTATGGGTCATATCGATTTAGCATCACCTGTTGCTCACATCTGGTTCTTGAAATCATTACCAAGCCGTTTAGGTATGGTACTGGATATCGCCTTGCGTGATATCGAACGCGTACTTTACTTTGAGGCATTCATCGTAGTTGACCCTGGCATGACACCTTTAACGCGCGGCCAATTGTTGACTGAAGATGACTATCTCGCCAAAGTAGAAGAATATGGTGATGAATTTAACGCTGTTATGGGCGCTGAGGCTGTGCGTGAGTTGTTGCGTACGATGGATATTGAGCGTGAAGTGGTTCAATTACGCCAAGATCTAGGCGCGACGGGTTCTGAAGCTAAAATCAAGAAAATTGCTAAACGCTTGAAAGTATTAGAAGCGTTCCAAAAATCTGGCATTAAGCCAGAGTGGATGATTCTTGAAATCTTGCCAGTATTGCCACCAGAATTACGTCCATTGGTACCATTGGATGGCGGTCGTTTTGCAACGTCAGATTTGAACGACTTATATCGTCGCGTCATCAATCGTAACAATCGTTTAAAACGCTTGTTAGAGTTGAAAGCACCTGAAATTATCGTGCGTAACGAAAAACGTATGTTGCAAGAAGCTGTGGACTCATTATTGGACAATGGTCGTCGCGGTAAAGTGATGACAGGCGCTAACAAGCGTCCGTTGAAATCATTAGCTGACATGATTAAGGGTAAGGGTGGTCGTTTCCGTCAAAACTTGCTCGGTAAGCGCGTTGACTACTCTGGCCGTTCAGTCATCGTGGTTGGTCCACAATTGAAACTGCATCAATGCGGTTTGCCTAAGAAAATGGCCTTGGAATTATTCAAGCCATTCATTTTCCACAAATTGGAAGTGTTAGGTGTAGCGACAACAATTAAAGCTGCGAAGAAAAAGGTTGAAGAAGAAGGGCCAGAAGTATGGGATATCCTCGAGGATGTAATCCGCGAGCATCCAGTACTGTTAAACCGTGCGCCTACATTGCACCGTTTAGGTATTCAAGCGTTTGAGCCGATTCTGATTGAAGGCAAAGCCATTCAATTGCATCCGCTAGTTTGTGCGGCATTCAACGCCGACTTCGACGGTGACCAAATGGCCGTTCACGTTCCATTGAGCTTAGAAGCACAAATGGAAGCACGCACCTTGATGCTGGCTTCTAACAATGTGCTTTCACCAGCAAACGGCGAGCCTATTATTGTGCCATCACAGGATATCGTGTTAGGTCTCTACTACATGACACGTGAGAAGGTGAATGCGCGTGGCACAGGTATGCGCTTTGCAGATGTTAAAGAAGTGCAACGTGTGTATGACCAAGGCTTGATTGATTTGCACGCGAGAGTGACTGTGCGTATTAAAGAATACGACCTTGATTTGGACGGCGTGAAAACTGAAAAAATCACACGTTACGAAACCACGGTAGGTCGTGCATTGTTGTCCGATATTTTGCCAGCAGGCTTGGCATTCAGCAATATTGATAAGGCGCTGAAGAAAAAAGAAATTTCAAAGCTGATCAATGTGAGCTTCCGTAAAGTTGGCATCCGTGAGACCGTTATTTTTGCAGATAAACTGATGTACACAGGTTACTCATACGCAACTAAAGCAGGTATTTCTATCAGTATTAACGATATGTTGGTACCACTAGAAAAAGAGCAGTTGATTGCTGCTGCTGATGCTGAAGTGAAAGAGATTGAAGACCAGTACGTATCTGGTTTAGTGACCCAAGGTGAGCGCTATAACAAGGTTGTGGATATTTGGGGACGTGCTGGTGACAAAGTCGCAGACGCCATGATGAAGCAACTTAAAGAAGAAGATGTTTTAGACGCTGATGGTAATCAAGTAAAAGATAAAGCCGGTAAAGTGGTGCGTCAGGAATCATTTAACGCGATTTACATGATGGCCGATTCTGGTGCTCGAGGCTCTGCTGCGCAAGTACGCCAATTGGCTGGTATGCGTGGTCTGATGGCGAAACCTGATGGATCTATTATTGAAACGCCGATTAAAGCGAACTTCCGTGATGGCTTGAACGTGTTGCAATACTTTATTTCAACCCATGGTGCGCGTAAAGGCTTGGCTGATACGGCATTGAAAACAGCAAACTCTGGTTATTTGACACGTCGTTTGGTTGATGTAACACAAGACTTAGTGGTGACCGAGCATGATTGCGGTACTGTTGATGGATTGGTGACTAAAGCTTTGGTTAAAGGTGGTGAAGTCATTGAGCCGTTGCATGATCGTATTTTAGGTCGCACTGCAGCGCTTGATGTTATCAACCCTGAAACGCAGCAAGTGATCTACCCAGCAGGTACGCTATTGGGCGAAGACGAAGTCGAGCACATTGATGCGCTGGGCATCGATGAAGTGAAAGTGCGTACAGCGCTTACATGTGATACACGCTATGGTATTTGCGCTAAATGCTACGGCCGTGACTTAGGTCGTGGCAAGCTGATTAGTATGGGTGAAGCCGTTGGTGTGATTGCTGCGCAGTCTATTGGTGAGCCAGGTACACAGTTGACTATGCGTACGTTCCACATCGGTGGTGCGGTATCGCGTGCGGCTTCAGTGTCTCAGGTCGAAGGTAAATCAAACGGTGTATTGAACTTCACTTCAACCATGCGTTATGTCACTAACGTACGTAATGAGCAAGTGGTCATTTCACGCAATGGTGAAGTTATTATTGCTGATGAAAATGGTCGCGAGCGTGAGCGTCATAAAGTGCCTTATGGTGCCACTTTACAGATTACTGATGGTAAAACTGTTAAAGCTGGTCAGGCTATTGCAACATGGGATCCGCATACGCGTCCGATTGTTACAGAGTACGCAGGTTTCATTAAATTTGAAAACGTTGAAGAAGGCATCACCGTTGCTAAACAAATTGATGATGTGACAGGGTTGTCATCATTAGTGGTGATTGATCCGAAACAGCGTGCAGGTCAAACCAAAGGATTACGTCCGCAAGTTAAGATGTTAGATGCAAATGGCGTAGAAGTGAAAATGGCTGGTAGCGATCAGTTGGTGAACGTCACGTTCCAATTGGGTTGTATTATTACGGTTAAAGATGGTCAAGAAGTAGGCGTGGGTGAAGTCATTGCGCGTATCCCTCAAGAGTCATCTAAAACCCGTGATATTACAGGTGGTCTGCCACGCGTGGCTGAACTGTTTGAAGCGCGCTCACCAAAAGATGCAGGTATGTTGGCTGAAGTGACGGGCACGGTGTCATTTGGTAAAGATACAAAAGGTAAGCAACGTTTAGTTATTACAGATCTTGACGGCATTACTAATGAGTACTTGATCCCTAAAGATAAGCACGTGACGGCGCATGACGGTCAAGTGGTGACTAAAGGCGAAACCATTGTTGATGGTCCGGCTGAACCACAAGACATTTTACGTCTTCAAGGTCGTGAAGCATTGGCGCGCTACATCATCGATGAAGTGCAAGACGTGTATCGCTTACAAGGTGTTAAAATCAACGACAAGCATATTGAGGTGATCGTGCGTCAAATGTTGCGTCGTGTACGTGTGACTGATGCCGGTGATACAAGCTTCATTTTGGGTGAGCAAGTTGAACGTGCAGATTTGCTATCTGAAAATGAGAGAGTGATTGCGCAAGACAAACGTCCTGCAACTTTTGAATATGTGCTGCTCGGTATTACTAAAGCCTCATTGTCAACAGATTCATTTATTTCAGCAGCATCGTTCCAAGAAACAACACGTGTACTTACAGAGGCGGCTATTTTAGGTAAACGCGATGAATTACGTGGACTGAAAGAAAATGTCATTGTAGGTAGACTGATTCCAGCAGGTACAGGTTTGGCTTACCACGAAACACGTAAGCGTGCAGCCGTTGCGGGAGGGGTGCCGAAAACTGAAGCTCCATTACCGGAGGCTGTGTTAGAAGCTGAAGTATTAACGCCAGAAGTGAGTAGTGAAACAGCAGCAGAATAAGGTTCAACAATTTAAGGCTTGACAATAAAAGTCAGGCTAAATAGAATGCTGAGTTTTTCAGGATGGTATAATTGTCATCGGTGACGTTATCATCCTGATTTATTCTGCATGACGTTGATTTTTTTTGCAGCTAAATGTAAATTTTATTAGAGAACATAAATAGAGGTTATAGGCAATGCCAACCATCAATCAGTTAATACGTAAGCCACGCGCTAAAGTGGTTACAAAAAGCAAAGTGCCTGCACTTGAATCTTGCCCACAAAAACGCGGTGTTTGCACACGTGTTTACACTACTACACCTAAAAAACCAAACTCAGCTTTGCGTAAAGTTGCAAAAGTGCGTTTGACTAACGGCTATGAAGTAATTAGCTACATCGGCGGTGAAGGCCATAACTTGCAAGAGCATAGCGTAGTATTACTTCGCGGCGGTCGTGTAAAAGATTTGCCAGGTGTGCGTTACCACATGGTGCGTGGTAGTTTAGATACGGCGGGTGTTAAAGACCGTAAGCAATCGCGTTCTAAATACGGTGCTAAACGCCCTAAAGCTGTAAAAGCTAAGTAGTTTAATTAT
>JAURWJ010000046.1 GCA_030655015.1 Methylotenera sp.
TAGCCTGGTGGCGCGCCAATCAAGCGCGACACAGCATGACGTTCCATGTATTCACTCATATCGAAGCGAATCAACTCTATGCCCATAATGTAGGCGAGTTGTTTGGCGACTTCCGTTTTACCCACACCAGTGGGGCCGCTAAATAAGAAGTTGCCGATAGGTTTGTTACCTTGACCCAAGCCGCTACGCGCCATTTTAACCGCAGAGGTAAGCGCTTCAATCGCCTTATCTTGGCCAAATACAACGGCTTTTAAATCACGCTCAAGCGTTTTAAGCGCGCTTCTATCATCGTTAGAAATATTTTTTGGCGGAATCCGTGCAATTTTAGCAATAATGTCTTCAATTTCTTTATTGCCGATCGTTTTCTTCTGTTTAGATTTTGGCAATATACGTTGCGCAGCTCCAGCTTCATCAATCACATCAATGGCTTTATCAGGCAAGTGGCGGTCATTGATGTATTTAGCCGACAATTCTGCGGCGGTAGTGAGCGCGCTAGTGGTATATTTCACGCCGTGGTGTTCTTCAAAACGTGATTTTAAACCTTTAAGTATTTCGATGGTTTCAGCAACACTCGGCTCTACTACGTCAACTTTTTGAAAGCGGCGAGATAAGGCATGATCTTTTTCAAACACACCGCGATATTCTTGATAAGTAGTCGCGCCTATGCATTTGAGAGAGCCGTTAGAAAGCGCTGGTTTCAGCAAATTGCTGGCATCTAAAGTGCCGCCACTGGCAGATCCTGCGCCAATCAGCGTATGAATGTCATCAATAAATAAAATAGCGTCCGGTTTTACTGCCAGCTGCTTCATCCCGGCTTGTAAGCGTTGCTCACAGTCGCCACGGTAGTTAGTCCCTGCGAGCAATGCGCCCATGTCGAGTGAGTAAACCACAGCATTTGCCAGTACATCCGGGATATTTTTTTCTACAATACGGCGTGCTAACCCTTCGGCTATCGCGGTTTTACCTACGCCAGCTTCACCTACTAATAGCGGGTTGTTTTTACGACGACGGCATATTGTTTGTACCACGCGCTCTAACTCAGCGCTACGGCCAATCAGCGGATCGATTTTTCCTGCGGCAACCTGTGTATTTAGATTGAGTGTAAAGTTCTCAAGTGCACCAGCGGGTGCTGATTCTGCGTCAGCTTCTTGTTCTGGACCTTCAGGTTTGGCGGTTTCACCTACTTTAGAAACACCATGGGAAATAAAGTTAACAATAACTAAACGGGTAATGCCTTGTTGATGCAAGAAAAACACGGCATGCGAATCTTTTTCGCCAAAAATTGCAACTAATACATTGGCGCCAGTGACTTCTTTTTTGCCCGAAGACTGCACATGTAGCATGGCGCGCTGGATAACGCGCTGAAAGCCCAGCGTGGGTTGTGTGTCGACGTCATCCAGACCAATCACGGTTGGGGTATGTTCTTCAATGTATTGATTGAGTTCTATACGTAATGTTTCGAGTTTTGCCCCGCATGCACGCAGTACTTCTGCCGCCGTTGGGTTATCTATCATGGCGAGTAGTAAATGCTCAACCGTAATGAGTTCGTGGCGCTTTTGTCTAGCATCCATAAAGGCCATGTGCAGGCTAACTTCTAACTCTTGAGCAATCATTTTTTATACCTCAATCTTGTTGTAATTCAAGCCATCTCTATTACGCACTGCAATGGGTGTTGCAACTGTCTTGCGTGGCTAAGTACCTGATTCATTTTTGTTTCTGCAATATCTTGTGGATACACGCCACATACGCCAGCGCCCTCCGTATGTACTTTGAGCATAATTTGCGTCGCTTGTTCACGGCTTTTGCTAAAAAAACGTTCTATCGTTTCAACGACAAACTCCATTGGTGTGTAATCGTCATTTAATAGCAACACTTTAAACATGGGGGGCAATTTCGGTTTTGCAACTTCAGGTTTAAGTGCTGAGTTAGTTTCGTGTGAGGTTTTAGCCATAATTTAAGTCTATTTTGAGCCAAACTGGAAAAAATTCAAGCTTAATTTCACCAGTTGAGTTGGAATAATACCTTGCGGATATCGGGTGCAATTGCCGAGACTAAGGGAATATCTTAACGCTTTTCACAATTCTATCTTGCGTTTGGACAATTTCCAGCACGTGCGTACCCACTTTAAAGCTGGTGCTGGATTCGGGGATATCTTCAAAGTGTTCGAGTATCAGGCCGTTGAGTGTACGTGGACCATCAATGGGCAACATAAGGTTTAATTTTTTATTGAGGTCACGCAACGTGCTGCTGCCATCTACCAGCCAGCTTCCATCTACTTCTTGGTGGTAGCTACCTAGTCGAGATGGTGATTGCGTTGTAAAGTCACCAATCACTTCTTCTAAAATGTCTTCTAAAGTTACCAAACCTTTAAATTCACCATATTCATCAACCACCAAGGCGATACGTTGCTGATTTTCTTGAAACTGTTGAATTTGCGTAAAAAGCGGTGTGCCAGAAGGGATAAAGTAGGGCGCACTCATGACCTCGCGCAAGGCCTCTTTGTCTAAACTGCTATCTTGGTGCATTGTACGTAGCTGACTAATGACTTTTCTGACATGCAGTATGCCAATAATTTCTTCGTGCTCGCCTTGACGCACAGGCAGGCGCGTGTGATGGCTACTGGAAATATGTTGCAGAATGTCATCTAGGGGTGAGTCAAAGTCAATGGTTTCAACCTGCGTGTGTGCGGTCATTACATCATCGACGCTAATTTTTTCTAAATCGAATAAATTCAACAAAATTGCACGGTGTTTTTTGGGTAAAAAATGCCCTGCATCGGTAACAATGCTACGCAATTCGTCCATGGTGAGTGATTGCGTAGATTGTTCAAAATTGACGCGAACACGGAGTGCACGCAATAAAGCAACGACGAATAAGTTAACAAACCAAACTGCCGGATACAGTACTTTAAGTAATGGGTAAAGGATGTAGCTACAAAACATCGCAATTTTTTCAGGGTAGGCTGCGGCAATAACTTTAGGTGAAATTTCGCTAAATACTAAAATAGCAAAAGTGACTGTCAGTGTGCCTAACATCAGCGCCCAGTCGCCTTCACCAAATAGCTCTACAACAATAATGGTCACTAAAGTGGCAGAAGCGGCATTGGCAAAGTTATTGCAAAGCAGAATAACGCCTAGCAGTTTATCTGTTTTAGCCAACAAGGCACTGGCCAAGCGTGCGCCTCGGTGGCCTTCTTTAACCA
>JAURWJ010000047.1 GCA_030655015.1 Methylotenera sp.
TGGTGTTTCTGGTTTAATCGGGCATACACAACCGCGTCGTATCGCGGCACGCTCTGTGGCATCCCGTATTGCGCAAGAGTTGAACTCGCCACTAGGTGAAGTGGTGGGCTACAAAGTACGGTTTAACGATAAGTTATCAGAGTCCAGCTACATCAAGCTGATGACAGACGGTATTTTGCTGGCGGAAACGCAAGGCGACAAATTTCTTAATGCTTACGACACCATTATTATTGATGAGGCGCATGAGCGCAGCCTGAACATTGATTTTCTGTTAGGGTATTTGAAGCAGTTATTACCTAAGCGCCCGGATTTAAAAATCATTGTGACTTCCGCCACGATTGATGCTGATCGATTTTCAAAACATTTCAACGACGCGCCAGTGATTGAGGTTTCTGGCCGTACTTACCCTGTTGAAATTCGTTACCGTCCACTGGGCGCAGCGGGTTTTCGTGCGCGGGAGACCGCAGAGGCTGAGAACGCACAGTTTGATGCCGATGATGACACCATTTTTGGTATTGCACGCAAAGCCAAAACTGAAGCGCGCTGGCTAGAAGAAGATGACGAAGAAGAGGCGATTGAAGAAGCTATTTTAGATGCCGCTGATGATTTGCTCAGATTAGGCGATGGCGATATTTTGGTGTTTTTGCCAGGCGAGCGTGAAATTCGTGATGTGGCAGACCATTTACGTAAATACCAAGGGCG
The DNA here is from genome assembly GCA_030655015.1 of Methylotenera sp. GTDB lineage: Bacteria > Pseudomonadota > Gammaproteobacteria > Burkholderiales > Methylophilaceae > Methylotenera. The sequence goes on from JAURWJ010000047.1 coordinate 703, forward strand.
CTCCACCAAGCTTAAACATATTGAAGTGCTGCCTTTATTTGCGCGTTTGAGTATTGAAGATCAGCAGAAGATTTTTAAAAGCCACAGTACCAGACGTATTGTATTAGCCACCAACGTTGCTGAAACTTCTCTCACTGTACCTGGCATTAAATACGTGATTGATGCTGGTTTGGCGCGTATGAATCGTTACAGTCCACGCGCTAAAGTTGAGCAATTGCAGATTGAAAAAATTAGCCAAGCGGCGGCAAAGCAGCGGGCAGGCCGTTGTGGTCGGGTTTCTAACGGCACTTGCGTGCGATTGTACTCAGAACAAGATTTTAACGGCAGGCCGGAGTTTACCGAGCCGGAGATTTTACGCAGCTCACTGGCGAGTGTGATTTTGCGCATGGCAGCGCTACGTTTAGGCGATGTGACGGAGTTCCCGTTTATTGAAGCGCCGTCGTCACGGTTAATTGCAGATGGCTATCAGCAATTACAAGAGTTGGGTGCGGTGGATGCGCGCCGCCAGATTACCGAAACAGGCTTGCAACTGGCCAAGCTACCGCTAGACCCGCGCGTAGGACGCATGATTTTGGCGGCAAAACGTGAGCATTGCTTAAAAGAAGTGCTGATTATTACCAGTGTTCTGAGCATGCAAGACCCACGCGAGCGACCGATGGATAAGCGTGAAGCGGCTGATAATGCGCATGCCAAGTTTGCGGGAGAAGGCTCAGACTTTATGAGTTATCTCAAGCTTTGGGATTTCTTTGATAATGCCTTAAAGACTAAAAAGTCGAACAAAGACTTACTCAATCAATGCCACACGAATTTTTTGTCGTTTTTACGTTTAAAAGAATGGCGTGAACTGCATGGGCAATTGTTGGAAATTGTTTCGGAGCTTGGTTTTAATATCCCCTCCCCATTTAAGGGGGAGGGTCAGGGTGGGGGTAAAGTCAAAAATAATGATAAATTTATTTCTCATACTAGAAGTAATTTACCCTCACCCCAGCCCTATCCCTTAAATGGAGAGGGAGATAAGGAGGCTAATTTTGAGCAGATTCATAAGGCTTTATTGGCTGGTTTACTGGGAAACATCGGCTTCAAAGACGGTGAGAGCGAGTCTTATGCAGGCGCGCGCGGCATTCGTTTTCATGTAGCGCCTGGCTCTACGTTAAAAAAATCCCGACCAAAGTGGGTGATGGCGGCTGAGTTGATGGATACCACAAAGTTATATGCACGCTGTGTGGCTAAAATCGAGCCGGACTGGATTGAGCCACTGGCAAGAGGACTCACCGAAAGTAATTATACTGACCCGCGCTGGGATAGAAAAATGGGCATGGTCAACGCGTGGGAGCGCGTGAGTTTGTATGGACTCACCATTATTCCTAAGCGTCGTGTGCATTATGGACCAATTAATCCAACGGAATCGCGTGAGATTTTTATCCGTGAAGCGCTGGCAAATGGTGAGTTTGATACTAAAGCGGCATTTTTTACCGCCAATGAACGCTTAATTGCCGAAGTTGAGGAGTTGGAACATAAGGCACGTCGCCAAGATGTACTGATAGACGAGCACCAATTGTTCGCGTTTTATGACGCGAAAGTTCCTGCTGATATTTTTAATGCGGCAAGTTTTGAACACTGGCGTACCGAGGCTGAAAAAACCAATCCTAAGTTGCTATTTTTAACGCGCGACGATTTGATGCGCCATGGTGCGGATGCCATTACTGCGGTGCAGTTTCCTGAAAAAATTATGTTGGACGGTGTTGAAGTTGGTCTCAAGTATCGTTTTGAACCTAGCCATATTTTAGATGGCGTGACGGCAACGATTCCGCTAGCTTTATTAAACCAACTTAACTTAGTGCAAACAGAATGGTTAGTGCTAGGCATGTTGCGTGAAAAGTTGACTTACCTCATCAA
>JAURWJ010000049.1 GCA_030655015.1 Methylotenera sp.
ACACCACCTAAAGATACCAGTGAAAAACACATGGCCATGCGGTGGTCATCATACGTATCAATCACTGCATTGGGGGTTAGTTGTGCGGGCGGTGTTATTTTAATGTAGTCTGCGCCCTCAATGACCGTGGCACCAACTTTGCGCAGCTCAGTGGCCATGGCAGCAATACGGTCAGTTTCTTTTACGCGCCAGCTGGCAATGTTGCGTAAGGTGGTGGTGCCGTTCGCAAATAAAGCGAGTATCGCTAATGTCATGGCGGCATCGGGGATATGGTTGCAGTCGAGGTCAATGGCGTTGAGTTCATCTGCCTTACTTGCTGCAATCTGGTTTGTGCCGTAAGTGAGTTTTCCACCCATTAAAGCAAGTGCTTCTGCAAAGCGCACGTCACCTTGAATACTGTGTTGGCCTAAGCCTTCTACAGTGACATTGCCAGCAATTGCGCCAGCAGCTAAAAAGTATGAGGCACTGGAGGCGTCACCTTCTACATAAATTTCATGAGGAGATATGTAGCTGCTATTCGCTGGAACTGTAAAGCCTTGCCAGCCATTGCGTTCTACAGTTACGCCAAACTTCGCCATTAAATTGAGGGTGATTTCAATATAGGGTTTGGAAATCAATTCCCCTACGACTTCAATGGTCGCTTTTTGCTTGGTGAGTGGCAATGCCATTAGCAAGGCGGTTAAAAATTGACTGGAGACGTCACCACGAATCTTGATGGGTTTTGATAAATCAATGTTGGGGGAGCTTATTTTTAATGGCGGATAACCATCATTGGCTAAGTATTCGATGTTAGCGCCAGCTTGCATTAGTGCATCGACTAAGTCACCAATTGGCCGCTCGTGCATACGGGGCACGCCGGAAAGTTTGTAATCTCCTCCCGCTAAAGCGAGCGCTGCGGTAAGGGGTCGAAACGCTGTACCTGCGTTACCAAGAAACAAATCAGCCTGTTTGTTTGGAAAATGACCACTACAACCAGCTACCCTCCATGCGTTTTGGGCAAAGTTTTCTAACTGAGCGCCTAAGCTTTGCAGTGCTTCCAGCATGCGTGAGGTGTCGTCAGAGGCGAGTAAGTCGCGTATCTCGGTAGTGCCCTTTGCTAAAGCCGCGAGCAATAAAGTGCGGTTTGAAATGCTTTTTGAGCCTGGTAGTGTGATTGTGCCATGAGCCTGATGGCTGGCAGTTAGTCTGAGTTGTTCCATTGATCTATTTTACGTTTTTTTAATTATAGTTTTTTAGTGGCAGCCCAATTGTTACGTGCCACACTGGCACGTTCAAATAAAGCTTGTAAGCCAGCGCTGTCTTCATTTTCCAGCAGTTGTTTTAATTGCGCGAGTTCTGTTTGATAGGCGCTTAATTCACTGAGGAGGGCGGTTTTGTTGGCTAGACTAATGTCTCGCCACATTTCAGGGTGGCTACCCGCAATACGCGTAAAGTCTCTAAAGCCGCTAGCTGCAAATCCAAATAGTTGTTCTGCATTGGGTCGTGAGGCAACCTCATCTACCAGTGCAAAAGCTAATAGATGGGGTAAATGGCTTACTGCGGCAAATATGCCATCATGTGTTTCAGCAGGCATTTCGCTTACATTTGCGCTACAAGTTTGCCAAAGTTCATGTACACGGTGAACCGCATTTCGATTGGTCTCCGTGGTAGGGGTTAGCACGACATTTTTATTGCGATATAAATCAGCAGTCGCTGCCGTTACGCCGCTTTTTTCGGCACCTGCAATCGGGTGGCCGCCTACAAACTGGTTAAATTGTGTCCCTAGTATCTTCTTTGCGGCAATTAATACGTCACTTTTGGTGCTGCCCGCATCTGTAATGACAGTGTTGAGTGATAGGTGTGGCTTAATCGAGGTTAGTATCGCTGTGGTTTGAGCCACTGGCGCCGCTATCAAGATAATATCTGCATCTTTTATAGCATCGGCAACATGGCTGGATGCAATGTCAATAATCCCCAAATCAAGCGCAGTTTGCAGACTTTTGCTTGAGCGGCCAATACCGACAATTTGCACTGTAGACGCTGCTTGTTTCAAAGCTAATGCCACAGAGCCCCCAATTAAGCCCACACCAAAGATAACGAGTTTTTTTAAAACAGAATTTTTCAAAGCAAATTTATTCTAATTAGCAACAGGTAGAATTGTAGCATTGAACCCTGTTTTTATCTGCGTTAGCAATATGCAAGGTGGTTATTGCAACCACTTGCCATCAATGAGCCATTCCAGCGGCTTGTAATTTTGTTTATAAGCCATTTTTTGACTGTCTTTAATCCAGTAACCTAAATATAAATAGGGCAGGTTAAAGCTTTTAGCCCATTCTATTTGCCATAAAACGTTATACGTACCATAACTGGCTTTAGTCTCAGTCGTATCATAAAAGGTATAAACAGCTGAAATACCATCACTGACGATATCAATCACGCTCACCATTTTGAGTTGATTGTTTTCTCTAAACTCAACTAATACACTTTCTACATTGCTTTGGCATAAAAAGCTTTGGTATTGCTCTACGTCATCTATCTGCTTAGTCAACTTATCGTCGCTATGCCGTACGCGTTGATAAGCCGCATATAGTGCGTAATGTTCCTCATAAAATGCTACCGGTAGAATGGTGGTGGTGAGATATTGATGCTGTTTGAATGCGCGTTTTTGACTACGGTTGGGGGCAAAGTCTTGCAGAATAACCCGTACAGGCACGCATGCTTGGCAGTTTTCACAATGTGGTCTGTAGGCAAATTTGCCGCTACGTCGAAAGCCTTGTCGTATTAAACCGCTATAAACTTCTGCATTCACCAAATGTTGCGGTGTGGCGATTAAGCTTTGCGCGAGTTTGTTGGGTAGATAACCGCAATCGTAGCTAGTAGTGACATAAAATTGCAGTTTATTTAAAGAGTTGTCGTTAGGCTGACGCATATTGAAATTATAAGCTGAATTTTACGGTGCGTTTTTTAAATTGCACTTTGAATTTTTACCGGATTGATTAGTAATGATAACTGTTTTATAAAATCATCACGGCTGATTTCACGTGCGCCAAAACTTGCAAGGTGAGCAGTTTTCATTTGGCAGTCGATCATGCCAACCCCTTGGGTTTTAAGATGTTCTACCAAGCTGACAAAGGCAACTTTTGACGCGTCTGTCACTAGATGAAACATGCTTTCGCCATAAAACATATTGCCGATTTGAACACCGTAACAGCCACCAACCAGCTGACCGTTCTGCCAAGCTTCGGCAGAAACTGCATAGCCTGCAACATGTAGCGCACAGTAAGCGTCTATGATGTCTTGGGTAATCCATGTGCCTGGTTGTTCGGCCCGAGGAGTTTTGCTGCAAGCGGTAATCACTTCACGAAAAGCGGTGTTTAGGCGTAACTCAAATATTTTGTTTTTAAGTGTTTTTTTCAGTGAATTAGATATTTTTAATTCGGCTGGAAAAAGCACCATGCGTGGGTCAGGACTCCACCAAAGAATAGGCTCTCCATCACTAAACCAAGGGAAGATGCCATGCTGATAGGCGTTCAGAAGGCGTGGAACTGACAAATCACCGCCAATCGCGATTAAACCGTTAGGCTCGGTGAGCGCTGCAGAAAGTTGTGGGAACTGGCAGTTGCCGTCAACGCTCGCAACGCGCCCATTCGGTAATTGATAATAAGCGTGGCTCATAAACGTAGTGTTGATTTGGTGGTCTGATTCGTACGATATTTAACGTGTTGGTTTATGATACTTGTAAATGTTGAATTTAACCTAGATTTTCCATTAGGACTTGGCATAGTAACGCCGCACAGTTTGATGGATTTTTTGTGCAAATTTTATGGACAATAGTCATTCTATTGACAGAAAATTTGCACAAAAAAGACGCAAAATGGGCAAGTTAACATTCAAGTAGTGTTCCCTGAGCTTGTCGAAGGGGAAAAATCGCCTAATGGAAAATCTGGGTTTAAGCATTGAGTAATGAGCTTTTTGTTAAAATCTGAGTAATATAAAAAAGCCCCACATTTACGAGGGGCTTTTTTCGTTGCAGGCTGCTAAATTAACGGATCGGGCCTACTTATTTTGCGTTTCCACCATCACTAAAGGTTCGGCGTTAGCATCTGCTTTAGCTTGTTTCTGCCAAGTGGCCGCTTTGCGAGGAGCGCGTGGCCTTTCGGTTTCAACAGGTGCGGATGCTTTTGGTGCATCAGCTTTAGTTTCCACTAATTGCAATCCTGACGTAGCCAAGTCGATTGGTTTCGCTTCTGTTTTAGTTTTGCGTGGACGTGCTGGACGTTTTTTATCCGTTTTAGCTGTCACACTTTCATTGACCTCTGCAGCTGCTCCCATATTCGCCTCTGTGTTTGTTTCAACAACGGCTTCTGTGCTGTCACGCCTAGAACCTGCGGCTTTATTAGGGGAACTTTTTTGGCCTCTGGCTTTTTTCGTTCCTATTTCTGCTACTACCTCAACTACTGGCGCATCTTGATTTGATACATCATTTGGCTTGGCTTCAACAACTTGAGTAATATTTTCAGCCTTATTATCACTCTTGGCAGGTGCCTGAGCAGAGGTTTCTGCACTAATGTTGACTTGATTGATTTCATCATTAGGTACGAAAGGAAGGTTGCCATCACGCGCGACGCTATCATCACGGTCACGGCGACCACGGCGATTGTTACGGTTACGACGACTACCACGTTCTGCACGTTGTTCAGCAGTTTCATTGCCTGTTGCTTCTACAGGGGCATTAGTTTGCTGATTACGTGCAGTCTCATTACGTTGAGTTTCAGCATGTGGTTGCTGTGGTTTTTGCTGGCGAGGCTCTTGCGGCTTACTCTCTGGACGTGCATCTTGAGCTTTTGATTCCTGATTGCGGTTTGGGCGCTCTTGATTTGCAGCTTTTTCTGTGCGCTCAGTTTTCTCACCACGCTCATTACGATTGCGTTCATTGCGGTTGCGACTACGGTTGCGATTGTTACGATTGTTGTCGGCACGTGCTGCATTGGCCTTTTCAGTTTCAACTTTTTGTGATTCACTTTCAGTTGACGGTGCGCTAAAGAAATTTTTAATGCGAGCGAACAGTGACAATTTCGGTTCAGTTTTTTCTGCTACTATTTTTTCTGCAACAATGGGTGCAGGAGCCGTTGGGGTAATACCTTTAACTGCTGCCACCGGGCGGACAGCTTTCGCTTCTTCTGCAGCATTGGGAATGTAAGTGGTTTCAGTTGGCAGCTCTACTAACTTGTAGCTTGCTCGACTGGTTTCTTCGGTTACATCATCATGTTTAACACGGATGATGTTGTAGTTGGGTGTTTCTAGGTGAATGTTTGGAATCAACACCACTTCAACGCCCATACGCTGTTCAATTTTATGAATATCAGCCCGTTTTTCATTCAGCAAGAACGTAGCCACTTCAACTGGCAATTGCACTTGAATAATCGCGCTATTTTCTTTCATTGCATCTTCTTGCGTGATGCGCAGAATATGTAGGGCAGTTGACTCAATACCACGAATATGGCCAGTACCATGACAACGCGGGCAAGGAATATGATTGGTCTCACCCAAGCTTGGACGTAAGCGTTGACGTGATAACTCAAGTAAGCCAAAACGTGAAATCTTGCCAGTTTGTACGCGTGCGCGGTCTGCATGCAGGGCATCACGCAAAGCATTTTCAACTTCGCGCTGGTTGCGTTGGCTTTCCATATCAATGAAGTCAATCACTACCAAGCCGCCTAAGTCACGTAAACGTAATTGGCGCGCCACTTCTTCAGCGGCTTCAATATTGGTATTAAATGCGGTATGTTCAATATCGCTACCGCGTGTTGCACGGCCTGAGTTTACGTCAACTGAAACTAACGCTTCAGTATGGTCAATGACAATCGCGCCACCGGACGGTAAACGTACTTCGCGTGAGAAAGCCGATTCAATCTGGTGTTCAATTTGGAAGCGTGTAAATAGTGGGATTTCATCTTGATACAATTTAACGCGTGCTACGTTGCCCGGCATCACGTGATTCATAAACTGCACTGCTTGCTCATGAATGTCTGGCGTATCAATTAAAATTTCACCAATGTCTGAGCTAAAGTAATCACGAATTGCCCGAATCACTAAGCTGCCTTCTTGGTAGATTAAATAGGCGCCGGCTTGCATGGCAGAAGCACCATCAATCGCAGTCCATAGTTGTGTGAGGTAGTTTAAATCCCATTGTAATTCTTCTGCATTGCGACCAAT
>JAURWJ010000050.1 GCA_030655015.1 Methylotenera sp.
TAAATCTGTGTTTGATCGTATGATTGCAGAGCGTAAGCGTCTTGCTAATCAACTGCGCTCGGAGGGTTCTGCTGCCTCTGAAAAAATTCGTGCAGATGCAGATAAACAACGTGAAGTGATTGTTGCTGAAGCTTTTCGGGATGCACAAAAAACCAAGGGTGAGGGCGATGCTAAGGCCGCAGAAATTTACAATCAGTCCTACAGCCGCAATCCGGAGTTTTACGCGTTTTATCGCAGCACAGAAGCCTACAAAAACAGCTTTAAGAGCAAGAGTGATGTCATGGTGTTAGATCCAAACTCAGACTTCTTCAAGTACATGCGCAGCCCTTCTAAAAAATAAAGCTTAGCGTTTTGAGCGGTACACTACTCACTGCGTTAGGTCTTATGCTGGTTTTAGAGGGTTTATTGCCTTTGTTGATGCCACAGGCTTGGCGTGAGACCTTCAAACGCATGATTGAGATGAAAGATGGGCAACTAAGATTTGTCGGTTTGGCGTCTATTATTGGTGGTTTGATATTAATTTTATTAAGTAAGTAATTTTTTGTAAATAATTGCTTGCTAAAAAGTGATGATAAAAATGCGTAATTGGTTGCTCCCGGAATATATTGAAGATGTTTTGCCCGCTGAGGCTGCACGTATTGAGGCATTGCGTCGTACCTTGCTCGATTTATTTAAAGTGCATGGCTATCAGTATGTTATTCCTCCTATGTTAGAGTACATGGAGTCTTTAATTACTGGTGTGGGGCATGATTTAGATCTGGCCACGTTTAAAGTGGTGGATCAGCTCACTGGCCGATTGATGGGCGTGCGCGCAGATATGACGCCACAAGCGGCACGGATAGATGCGCATTTATTAAATCATCAAGGGATTACGCGTTTATGCTATGCCGGTAGTGTATTGCGTACCAAGCCAGATGGTTTGGCGCAAACACGTGAGCCTTTGCAGTTAGGTGCGGAACTATATGGTCATGCCAGCATTGCGAGCGACATTGAAATTCAGCGCTTACTTGTTAAGGCATTGCAGGCAATAGGCATTGATCAAGTACACATGGACTTTAGTCATGTGAATGTATTTGGTAGTTTAATTGAAGCCAGCCAAATCAACCCTCAGCTTGAGCAAGATTTATACGCCGCGTTGCAAAGCAAAGATCAATCTTCTGTTGCAGCCTTAGCTAAGGATTTAGACAAAACTACGTGTGAAGCTTTATTACATTTAACCGAGCTCAATGGTGATAAAACTATACTAGTTAAGGCCGCAAAGTTGTTGCCGGAAACTGTCGCTATCAAACATGCACTAGAAGACTTAGTCAAAGTCAGTGGTGCTTTAGATGATTTAGGTGTCACTGTAAGTTTCGATTTAAGTGAGTTGCGTGGTTATCATTATCATAGTGGTATTGTATTTGCGGCTTATGCGCAAGGCTATAAAGGGCCGCTTGCATTAGGTGGTCGGTATGATGAAGTCGGACAGTCATTTGGCCGTGCACGTCCAGCGACAGGCTTTAGTCTGGATTTACGTGGTGTGGCAACGGCTTTGCCCCCGGCAAAGTCAGCGATGGCTATATTTGCGCCTGCCTCAGATGACAAAACTTTAACGACTAAAATCGAAGTTTTAAGAGCTGAAGGTTACATTGTCGTACAGGGTTTAGCCGCTGTTGAGTCTGATATGGTTGAGCTCAATTGTAATAAAAAACTGGAACATTACAACTCAGGCTGGCACGTAGTGGATATCTCTACCCAGTAAAAATCATCACAACTGCTGCATATTTAAATTAAAAATTCAACATTAACACTCAATTATAAAGTCAACGTTATGGCAAATAAGAACGCAAAAAATGTAGTCGTCATTGGTACGCAGTGGGGCGATGAAGGTAAAGGAAAAATAGTCGATTGGCTCACCGATCATGCACAAGGCGTGGTGCGTTTCCAAGGCGGACACAATGCGGGCCATACGCTGGTTGTAGGTCAGGGTGATGCGCAACGCATTTATAAACTAAATTTGGTGCCATCGGGCATCGTACGTGCTGGTGTGAAATGCTACATTGGTAACGGCGTAGTGTTAGATGCAGGGCATTTGTTGAGTGAGATTGCTGTGCTTGAAAAAGGTGGCTTGGAAGTTAATAGTCGTCTAAAAGTCAGTTCTGGTTGCCCGCTGATTATGAGTCACCATGTTGCCGTTGACTTGGCACGTGAGGCTAAACGAGGCGTGGATAAAAAAATCGGTACCACAGGTAAGGGTATAGGCCCTACTTATGAAGATAAAGTTGCCCGCCGTGCTCTACGCGTTTATGATTTATTTTATCCTGAGCGCTTTGCAGATAAATTACGTGAAGTCATGGATTATCACAATTTCGTACTCACAAACTATCTTGATGCCAAAGCTGTTGATTTTAATCAGCAATACGACGTCAGCATGCAACATGCTATTGCCTTGAAACCCATGGTGACCGATATTTCAGCTGAACTTTATGCGGCTAACGCCAAAGGTGAAAATCTGCTGTTTGAAGGTGCACAAGGGACGCTATTGGATATTGACCACGGCACTTATCCGTATGTGACTTCAAGTAACTGTATCGCAGGTCAGGCCTCGGCTGGCACAGGTGTGGGCGCTAATATGCTGCATTATGTGCTGGGCATCACTAAAGCTTATACCACGCGCGTAGGTGGCGGACCTTTCCCAAGTGAGCTGGATATTGAAACGCAAGGTTTGCCTGGTTACCAAATGTCTAACAAAGGTCAAGAGATTGGCACTGTTACTCAACGTAAGCGTCGCTGTGGTTGGTTTGATGCTGCAGCGTTGCGTCGCTCAGCGTTAATCAATGGCTTAACTGGTTTATGTATTACTAAGCTGGACGTGTTGGATGGTATTCAGAAATTGAATATCTGCACAGGCTACGAGTTAGATGGTAAAAAATTAGATCTACTGCCGATCGGTGCAGATGACGTGGCAGGCTGTAAGCCAATTTATGAAACGGTGCCAGGCTGGTCAGAAACTACTTTTGGCGTAAAAACTTGGGATGGTTTACCTAAAAATGCACAAAACTATCTTAAACGTTTAGAAGCACTATGTGGCGTGCCAATTGCGATTGTTTCTACTGGCCCTGAGCGTGATGAAACCATTGTAATCGAGCATCCGTTTAGTATCTAGCCTTCGTCAGGCATTCGAATTAATTTGCGATGAATAAGCGATTGCCTGAAATGCCAAACTTAGGGAGTGAGGCGTATGCGCCTATGATGCCAGAGTGGTTTGCAAATTCATTAAGGTTATTTTCGGTTTTGTTTGCAATCGCGCTGGCATGGTTCAGCATCCATGATTGGGCAAAGATGCCTTTATGGGCTCAATGGCTTGTTTGTATACTTGTACCTGCATTTTTATTTTCTGCACTACATTCCAAAGGGTGGTCACAGTATTCATCAATCCCATGTTTTCTTGCGGATCATCTTGGAATGTATTTTAAGCATAAAAATGCACTGACAACGCATCTGGGTAAGAATGCTGAAATAGAAAATAATCAAAGAAAAAACTGGCTCTTTGTGCCTTGGGAAAACATCTCAAACATTCGAATATCAAAAGTATCAACGCATGATGGTTCTTTTAATGGCGCTGTATTGGATGTAAAAGCGACAGAGGAAGAGTTGGTCGCGTTTTTTTCTGGTAAGCAAATAGATAAGCACGTACGACCTGATGGTAGTGTGTCTGTGGCTTTTTATATGAATGTTCCACCTATGCCTCGTAAAGTGGTGGCAATCGTCAATGAGATGATGAGTCGTTATAAAAAGTCGGCATTGAGCACAAAGTATGAGAGAGCAAGATAAGTGGCCAATTATCCTAGCAACATGCAGGTTGGGTTTGGTGTTGCATGGTTTTTGTGTTGTGTTGTTGCTTTTAGTGATGCTGGTTTTAATATGTTATTGATTCTGGTGGCGTTACCTGTAGCATTGATATGGGGTATGGTCTGGCTAATTAGGCTGATTGTGTCGTTAAAACGTCAGCGTAGTGCTACCGTTGAGGTCAAAAGGAGCGTGGTTTATTGGTTGGCTGAGCCCGTCATTGTTCTTTTTCCATTGGTTTTAGCGTTAACTGGTGTTTTTTCATCAGCCCGATTTGTGCTGAGTGAACGCGCGCTATCAGACTATGTAGAGCAAGTTCGTGCTGGAAAAGTTGATCTCGCTTTTGAGTTTAACCATCCAAGGCGGCAAGTAGGTCTTTATAGCGTCACATTCACAGATTTGTTACCAGATGGTACAGTGAGAATGCTGACCTCATCTCATGGCTTATTAGATAGAGCCGGTTTCGCAAACTCATCGCATACTCCACCGTCGAGGCAGGGTGAGGATTCTTATGAACATATCCATCAGCAATGGTGGTATTGGTATGAAAGTTGGTAATAATATGCAGCAACGTCTAGCATGGGCGATTACAGGCTCTGGACACTATTTGCGTGAATCGCTTGCTATATTGAACTCTCTGGAGAATGTCGATGTATTTCTGAGCAGGGCTGCGGCAGAAATCATTCAGCAATATGGGTTTCAGTCGTTATTAAATGCTAAAGGGCATCGAGTCTTTCAAGATAAAACTGCCAGCAGCGTACCCGTTGAGCTGTTCTATCAGGGTAAATATCACGCGCTGGTGATTGCACCTGCGACATCAAATACTATCGCTAAAATGGCTTATGGGTTCTCTGATAGTTTAGTCACTAATTTATATGCGCAAGCTGGAAAAACACGTGTACCAAGTATTGTTTTTGCCTGCGATACAGCTCCGGAGCTGGAGTCTGAGGCGCCACGAGAGAATGTTGTTAAAGTATATCCACGTAAAATCGATTTAGATAATATCGCGAAGCTCAAAATGTTTGAAGCGACTACAGTGGTGGAAGATATGCAGAGCTTGAGTGAACGTATACAAAAAAGTATGTATTTGGCTACTCAGTCTGCCATTCAGTCTTGAAGTATGACTAAGAATCTACTTTTTTTAACGGGTAAGCTTGCCGAAAAAAGTCTTAACAAAGTCTTGAGTGAAGTGCAAAGCAACCCCAAAACGCCCCCGTTTAAATACCGTATTGAGCAAATTGGCGTCTCTGTTGCCGCTTTAATGACGCCAGATTTAATAGCGCGCAGACTTAAAGAAACAGGGGATGCCGATAAGGTGATCGTCCCTGGTTTATGCCAAGGTGATTTAGCTGCGCTTGAGGCGAAGTATGGCGTGCCTGTTGAGCGCGGGCCTGTAGACTTGAAGGATTTGCCGCAATACTTTGGACATGCCGGTGTGGCGCCTGATTTAAGCAAGTATCAGGTTAAAATTTTTGCTGAAATTGTAGATGCGCCTTATTTAAGCGTTGAGGGCATCATACAAAAAGCACAGCAATATCAAGCGCAGGGTGCTAACGTTATCGATTTAGGTTGCTTGCCCGCTGTGCCTTTTTCGCATTTGGCAGAGGCTGTTACAGCACTAAAAAACATTGGTTTTCAAGTGAGCGTGGATTCACTCAATACCGATGATTTGTTGGTAGCAGGGCATGCAGGTGCAGATTATTTATTGAGCTTAACTGAAAAAACGTTATGGATAGCCAATGAAGTCGCTTCTACGCCTGTTTTAATCCCAGCTAAGCCACATAGCATGCCTTCACTGTATCGTGCGATTGAGATTTGCTTAAAACGTAACAAGCCATTTATTGCGGATGCGATTTTAGACCCGATTCATTTTGGGCTGACTGATTCAATTGTGCGTTACCAAAAACTGCGCAAAAAATACCCTGAGATTCAAATCATGATGGGGATCGGTAATCTAACCGAGTTAACGGATGCCGATACCACAGGCATCAATGCGCTATTATTTGGCATGATTAGCGAGCTTGATATTAACGCGGTATTAGCAACGTCGGTGAGCCCGCATGCTACCAACGCGATTGCTGAGGCTGATATTGCAAGACGCATCATGTTTGCGGCAAAGCGTGACGATAGGCTGCCTCGTGGCTATAGTGATGGTTTGCTTGGGCTGCATGATAGACGCCCATTTACTTACAGTGTAGATGAAATCAAAGAAATAGCTGTCCAGATAAAAGACCCGAGCTTTCGTATTCAAGTCAGTGAGCAAGGCTTACATATTTACAACCGTGATGGCATATATGAGGCGATTGATCCGTTTGTACTATACCCACATCTAAAAGTAGATGATGATGCTTCACATGCTTTTTACTTGGGCGTTGAGTTAGCGCGTGCGCAAATTGCATGGCAATTAAATAAGCGTTATGTGCAAGATCAAGAACTAAATTGGGGCGTTAATGCTTTGCATGCAAAGAAGACTGGTAAAACGGCACATCGTGAAGCTTCGATTAAAGAAAAGCGTAATAAAAAGGCTGTGAAAGAAATTTAAAAATGATTTATGAAACTATCATCAGCAGTATTGATGCCGAGGGTAACGTGCATGTCACACCTTTTGGTATTCGCATGCAAGATGGCTTGGTGGTTATTTCTCCATTTAAGCCCTCACGCACACTAGACAACATATTAGCAACTAAACATGCGGTGCTTAATATGACAGATGATGTACGCCTGTTCGCTGGTGCGTTGACTGGGCGAGGAGTGGGGGAGCTAGTGCCTACAGAAAAAATAGCCGGTTTTAGATTATCTGACGTCTTGGCACATAAAGAGCTAGGGTTGGTAAAGGTACAAGATGACACTGTTCGTCCACAACTTTTTTTAGAAGTAGTGCATGAGGTGCAACATCAACCTTTTCAGGGGTTTAATCGTGCACAAGCTGCCGTCATTGAATTGGCGGTGTTGGTGAGCAGATTAAAGCGGCTACCTATGGAAAAAATTAACCAAGAGATTGCTTATTTAAGCATTGCTATTGAAAAAACAGCAGGACCGCGTGAGCAAGAAGCCTGGGGTTGGTTAATAGAAGCGGTGACCAACCATCAAGCCGCGATGAACGCTGAGAACTTAGCCTAATGACACAGTTATTGATTAGCGTTACCAATGTAGCAGAAGCGCAAACTGCATTAGCACAGGGTGCGGATTTCATTGATCTAAAAGATCCGAGTAACGGCGCATTAGGGGCATTGCCCTTGCAAACAATTCATGAAGTCGTGGCTTACGTCAACGAACAACATCAGTATGGCAAACGATTAACCAGCGCGACTATTGGTGATTTACCAATGCAAGCTGAACTCATACTTGAGCATGTCGTTGCCTTATCAAATACCAAAGTAGATATTATTAAAATAGGTTTTTTTGAAGTAGCTGATTATCAATCATGTTTGGATTCACTAAAATTGATCGCGCAAAACGGTATAAAACTCATTGCAGTGTTGTTTGCTGAGTATCAGTATCCACCAAGCTTAATCCATGCAATTAAAGCGGCAGATTTTTATGGAGTAATGCTGGATACTGCGCATAAAAATGGCGCTACTTTTTTAGATTATTTTTCAGAAAACACAATGCAGCTATTTGCTGAAAGTGTTCATGCACAGGGTCTGTTATTTGGGTTGGCAGGATCACTCACACTGCAGCATGTAGCGGTAGTAAAAAGAATAAACCCAAGTTATGCGGGGTTTAGAGGTGGCGTTTGTGATAAAAATCAAAGAAATTTAAGCTTAAGCGCTGAGAAAATAAAAGCAATACGTAAAGCCATGTAAATTTGTTGTAAAAAACCAACAAAATCGGCTGTAAGCCAGCATTTGTTTCATATTAAAGGTTGCGCTGATGTGGTGCTGTGCGTATCATTGGATCCAAGTAATTCACCAATCAGGAGTCAAATTAAATGAAAAAAAATCTTATTAGTCTTGCAGTTGCAGCCTCATTAGGTTTAGCCGCTTTCTCTGCTTCAGCAGAAGACATGTACCGTGGTGCTTGGTATGCAGTACCAGGTGTAAGCTACATGGATACAGATAGTGATTTGGACGCTAACAACGGCGGCGGTGCATTTATTAAGTTAGGTAAAGAATTAAGCCCAAGCTGGGATATTCAAGGTGGTTTAGGCTACAACCGCGCCAGTGAAGATACAGGTATTGCTGGAGTAGGTGGTCGTTACAAACAAACAACACTAGGCATTGATGCTTTGTATATGTTTAGCCGTGATAAATTCCGTCCATTCTTGTTGGCTGGTTTAGGTGCAGCACGTAATAATGTTGACTACAGTAACTTTGCCCAACTTCAAGACAGAAGTAAAACATCATGGTTAGCTAACGTTGGTGTGGGTGCGCAATACCTTATTAACGATACTTTTGGTTTGCAAGCAGATTTGCGTCATCAATGGACTCGTTCAAATGCAAAAGCACCAACTACAAATTTTGATGCTGATGGCACCATTGGTAATACATTGCTTAGCTTGGGGGGTATTTTCCGCTTCGGCGCACCAGTAGCCGTGCCAGTAGTCGCCGCTGTTGAACCAGAGCCAGCACCTTACGTTGCACCAGCACCAGTAGCGGTACCAGAGCCAACTCCAGAACCTACACCAGCGCCAGTAGTAGCGCCGGAAGCTTGCCAACCTAAATTTGAAACCATTACACTTTCTGCTGAAAGATTATTTGGTTTTGATAAATTCAAGTTAAATGGTGATGCTGTAGCAGAGCTTGATGACGTTGTTGCTACATTAAAAGAGCACCCAGAATTTGATGTTGTATTAGTGATTGGTCATACAGACCGTATTGGTTCAGAAAAATACAATCAAAAACTGTCAGAGCAACGTGCAAATGTCATCAAACAACATTTAGTTTCACATGGTATTGAAGCTAGCCGTTTACGTGCTATTGGTAAAGGCGAGTCACAGCCGGTAGTTGAGTGCAAAGGTATTAAAGGTAAAGCTTTAATTGAGTGCTTAGAGCCTAACCGTCGTGTAGTAATCGAAGGTCAAAGATTACATTCATTAAACGAGTGTAAGTAATAAGACTTTAATGCTAAATAAGCACTAAAATTTAAGCATTGAAACAAAGCCTCGCGGATGCGGGGCTTTTTTATTGGTAGAATGAGCGGCATGAACACAACAAATCATTCAATGCAAATTATAGCTAATGCCGACCTTATCATAGAGGCGCGTTGGGTCGCTACAGTCGTTGCAAATGCGCCATTATTAGAGCATTACTCGCTGATTATTCAAGCGGATATCATTGTGGACTTACTGCCAACCGAAGTGGCCAGAAAGCAATATACAGCGATTAAGTTATTACGTTTAGATGAGCACATTCTGATTCCTGGTTTAATCAATGGCCACACCCATGCCGCTATGAGCTTAATGCGTGGAATTGCAGATGATTTACCTTTAATGACATGGCTTAACGACCATATCTGGCCAGCAGAGCGGGCAGTAATTTCTGAGCAATTTGTAAGAGATGCTTCATTGCTCGGCTGTGCTGAAATGTTGAGTGGTGGTGTCACTTGTTTTAATGATATGTATTTTTACCCGCAGGCAACAGCTGCGGCAGTGAATCAAGCCGGGATGCGCGCTAATTTAGGCTTAGCTGTGCTTGAGTTTGCAACTAACTATGCCAGTGATGCTGACGATTACCTGCGAAAAGGTTTTGAGGCGCATGATAGCTGGCGTGGTAATGCGCTTATTAGTTCATCCATTGCGCCGCATGCACCCTACACGGTATCAAATCAAACATTTGAAAAAATAATCACCTATGCCGAGCAGTTAGGCTTGGGGATACATACGCATTTACATGAAACGCGTGATGAAATTAGTCAAAGTGAAGCCCAGTACGGGATGAGGCCAATACAAAGATTAACGGAGCTAGGTTTGTTAGGCCCTAATTTTGTTGCGGCGCATGGTGTGCATTTATTAGCACATGAAATAGACGTGTTGGCCGAGTACGGTTGTCACATTGCGCATTGCCCTAGTTCTAACTTGAAGTTGGCGAGTGGTATTGCACCAATAGTCTCGCTATTAAATAATGGCGTTAATGTGGGCTTAGGCACCGACGGTGCTGCCAGTAACAATCGACTCGATATGTTTGCTGAAATGCGATTGGCGGCATTGCTTGCAAAGGGCGTCAGTGAAGATCCTACAACGTTACCAGCACACCAAGTGCTTGAAATGGCAACGATTAATGTAGCTAAAGCTTTGGGTTTGGAGGATAAAATAGGAAGTATTGAAATAGGCAAACAAGCAGATTTAGTCGCAGTTAAACTAAGTGACTTCAATATATCTCCTTGTTATGACCCAGTTTCACATTTAGTTTATACCTGTGGACGTGAGCATGTGACCCACACTTGGGTTGCAGGCGAATTACGTTACAGTAACGGCGTTTATGCCAACATAGAACCAATAGAGTTAAAGGAAATTGTCCAAACATGGCAACCGAAACTAAGACAATACAAACATTAAACGCCGACACGTTAGAGTTGCAGAAATTTGCTGAACTTGCACATAAATGGTGGGATAAAAATAGTGAATTTAAGCCTTTGCATGAAATTAACCCGCTACGGCTTGATTACATCGATAGCTTAGTTAGTTTAAAAGGTAAACGAGTGCTTGATGTTGGCTGTGGTGGGGGCCTTTTGTCAGAGGCGATGTATTTTAAGGGCGCTGATGTCGTAGGCATTGATTTAGGCGAAAAAGCGCTCAATGTGGCTAAATTGCATCAATTAGAAAGTGGCGCACAAGTCGCTTATCAGTTGCTGCCTGTGGAGCAGCTTGCCGCTGAGCATCCCGCCAGTTTCGATGTGGTGACGTGTATGGAAATGTTGGAACACGTACCTGATCCTGCCTCAATCGTTGCAGCTTGCGCTAGATTAGTTAAGCCGGGTGGCTCAGTATTTTTTTCTACCATTAACCGAAATCCGAAAGCTTATTTGTTTGCAGTCATCGGTGCCGAGTACTTATTGAATTTATTGCCAAAAGGTACGCATGACTATACAAAGTTTATCAAACCGTCTGAGTTGTCTGGCTGGGCAAG
>JAURWJ010000059.1 GCA_030655015.1 Methylotenera sp.
TTTTTACTCACTGCAGTTAAAAACTGGACGGGAATCCCCACCTTATTTGGCAAGCCATTAATGCTTTTGTTTATGCTTTGGTGTGCTGCAAGAGTGTTGTTTTTATTTGGCACAGCATTGTTACCATGGGCAGCCGCCGCAGATTTATTATTTGGGTTAATGTTAATCTATGCGGTTGCTCAGCCTATCGTCAAAGCAAAACAATGGAAGCAACTGGCAGTCGTTAGCAAAGTAGTTTTGTTGTGGGTGGGTAATGTGGTTTTTTATCTTGGCTGCTTTGGTGTAATCACTAGCGGCATGCAATACGCTATTAATGGCGCAGTATTGTTGTTTATTAGCCTCATTTTAATGATAGGCCGACGTGTTATTCCATTCTTTATAGAGCGCGGCGTAGAGGTTACCAGTAATGAAAGCAGACCCAAGTTAAAACAATACAAATGGCTAGACATCAGTATATTGGTGGCTTTTATTGCCTTATTCTTAAACGTAATTTTTGTACAACTTTCTTATTTAACAACATTGTTTGCTTGGACTTTGTTTGCTTTAAATGGCTATCGTTTATTTAATTGGCATGCTTCTGGCATATGGCACGTGCCATTGTTGTGGAGTTTGTATTTGTCAGCTTGGTTAATTAATTTTGGCTTTCTTTTTTATGGGTTGCAAGCTTTCCAATTGCAGGGACAGTTCAGTCAGCTATCCATTTTAACGCTACATATATTCACTATTGGCGGCATAGGTTTAATGACGCTTAGTATGATGTCGCGCGTAGCCTTGGGCCATACAGGGCGAGATATTAGAAAGCCGTCACCTTGGGTGAACCTGGCATTTGCAGGCCTTGTTGTAAGTGTGATTTTTCGTGGCGTGATACCAATATTGACGACTCAGTATTATGCAAGTTGCATGCTGGGTGCTGCCATTTTCTGGATACTGAGCTTTACAGTTTTTGTAGTGATTTATGCACCAATGCTACTAAGGCCGAGGCCTGACGGCACTTTTGGCTAAGTTGGATAATGGTGCTGGTGCTTGATATTTATCTGCTGCAAATAAGATTGGTTTTGAGTTCGCCTATGCTGTACATCACTGTGTCTGACCAAGCAATGTCTGCTTCATTTAAGTTCGAAGCGTCAACGATGTTGCCCTTGGCCATATTCTCAGCATAATAATTCACGGCTAGTATTTTAAATTTCTTGTGTTTGCAATCATATAACTCTCTCCACTGTGATGAGAGTTCTTGTTTTGGTTGTAATTCATAATAGTCATTCAATGTTGATACGCTTATTGAATCACCCGATTTTTGAATAGAGTCAAAATCAATATACATATTGCCACTATCACTGGTTTGAATCATCGTCCATTCAGCAGCAGCTGGAGTTGAGATGCAAGCTACGATTAACATCATTAAAAATTTATGCACTGATTTTCCTTTATATTTGAGATGCACTGTGTAAATTGTTGCAAGATATTATCGGATAATTGATGTTAATGCAGTTAAAATTTAGTCATAGAGTTTTACGTTAATAATGGTGCTTGAGTGATGATACTTTGTCTGGCTATATAGCGCTTAAGACGTGTGCGACAGTTGCGAGAGAGAAAAGCAGAAATTTAGATGGATTTGTTTAATGATATGCCGTTTAGTAAGCTGGAAATTGTTAAGGATGCCTATTTACTAAAAGCTTATGCGTTAGCAAATGACAAAGTATTGATAACGGACTTGGAATCAATCATCAGCCAAGCGCCGCTGCGACATATGATGACAAAAATGGGTTTTACAATGTCCGCCGCCATGACTAACTGTGGCACATTAGGTTGGTTGAGTGACTGTAAAGGTTACCGTTATGCTGTAAAAAATCCTTTAACTGATCAGCCATGGCCATTGATGCCAGCTAGTTTTCAGCAACTTGCCATTTTAGCTGCCGCTGAAGCCGGGTTTAATGATTTCAAGCCCGATGCCTGCTTAATCAATCAATATCGGGTAGGAGCAAGTATGGGCTTGCATCAAGATAAAAACGAGCTAGATATTCATCAGCCTGTCGTCAGTGTTTCATTTGGAATACCCGCCATATTTCAACTTGGTGGTTTAACTCGAGCGGATAAAACCATCAAAATACCGCTAGAGCACGGTGATGTTGTTGTCTGGGGTGGTGAATCTCGCTTGTATTTTCATGGCATAGCGCCGCTGAAAATGCATACACACCCTGTTTTGGGTGCGTATCGCTACAATCTTACTTTTCGCAAAGCTGGCTAAATAAATTAAAGCTTCAATGCCGCTTTGATGCGTCTAAATGATTGAGTAATCAAGTTGCCATCTAGCTTGTAATGTTTGTGTAATGGTTTTTTTACTTCCCAATTCACCGTCATTCCAGCAGGGAAGGTCACTAGATCACCTTTACCAAAAGTCACTGTAGTGCCACAACAAGTGGTAACTACACATTCACCATCAAGAATGTAGGCAATCTCTTGTTCAGGGAAAGTCCAAGGAAAAGTAGAAACTTCTTTTTTCCATGTAGGCCATTTACTTACATTAAGTGTATCTAAACGCGCTTGTGCAGGGTTACTTTCTACGGTGATTTGAGTGGCAGTTGATTGATTCATGTCGACTTCTTTCATAATTAAGATGCACTATTTTAGCCTATAGGCACTCAATTGTTATCGTTAAGTGGCATAAGTAGTAAAATAGGCGTTTTGTATCAGCCAATATTTTTTATATGCGCATTAGTTTAGAAGAAGCCATTGCCAGACTTCGTCATGGCGACGTTGTTGCGATTCCTACCGAAACGGTCTATGGCTTGGCGGCAGATGCGACAAATGATACTGCGTTGCAGAAAATATTCACGACTAAGCAACGACCCGCAGACCATCCGCTGATTGTCCATATTGCTGACATTAGCCAAGTGCATGAGTGGGTGACGGACTTTCCTGAAGTGGCGGTTAAACTTGCTAACGCTTTTTGGCCAGGCGCGCTGACTTTGGTGCTACCGGCAAAAAGTCATGTTTCACGTGTAGTACGCGGGGGTGAGCCAACCATTGCTTTACGTGTGCCAAATCACCCTGTAGCGTTGCGTTTATTAAGGCTAAGTCATTTAAGTGTTGCCGCTCCATCAGCTAATTTATTCACGCAGTTGAGTCCAACCACCGCTGCTCACGTAGAGGCAAGTTTGGGTGAAAGCATCCCTGTATTAGATGGCGGCCCATGTCAGGTAGGTATTGAATCAACGATTGTGAGTGTGACGGCAAGTGGTGAATGGCAATTATTACGGCCTGGTATGATTAGTGAAGCGGATATTACTCAAGTAGCTGGTAAGCCGCAATTAACAACAGACGTGGCTGATAAACAATCCGCTCCCGTTCAAACACCTAAAGTCCCAGGTCAGCATGCGTTACATTATGCACCACGCACACCATTATCATTGTTTAAAAGCAGGACTGAGTTAATGGCTGAATTAGACGCGTTAATCAAAGCAGGCAAGAACTGCGCAGCCTTGATAATAGGCTCTGGCGAACAACCTAATTGCCCTGTCGTACAATTAACAGATCAGCCTAACGAGGTAGCCGAGCAACTTTACGATGCCCTACATCGTTTAGATGCGTTAAAAGTAGATAGATTGCTGGTTGAGCTGCCACCTGATACACCGCCATGGGTGGCAGTGCTGGATAGATTAAGTCGCGCAGGTTATCAAGCGCCTATTTAATTTATTTAAACATATCACTTAGTTTAGGAATCAAATTTTGTACCTCAGTAGGTAAAGCGCCACCAGGTATTTTGTTAGCCAATTCACTATTTAAGCGGTTAAGTGCTTCTTGTTGTAACAAATCTAGCAAATTATCGTATTTACCATTAAAAAAGACATTCGGTACTTTTTTCAGTAAACCAAACTGCTGTGCAACTTGTAGCGCATTTGCAGGTGAGAAAGCTGCTTGGTTGGGCCCTACCTCTACCTGCTTGCCTTGGTTATTTTCAAGATAAGTAGCGCCTTGAAATACTTTATTGTAAGTACCTGCTTCAGCGCCTTTTTTGCTATCTTCTAGCACTGCAACCTCAAAATCTGTACCTCTAATACCGATAGTGGCAGTAGGTGTATTGAATTTTACTTTTTGAGGATTCTTTTTACCAATAGCGCCCGTTACCGTACGGAACCCACCTTTTAACAACCTGACAAACATATTGTCGTGGCTACTATCTTTATTATCAAAATGATATTCCGTCACCGTCATATTTGTATTTGGACGCAGTGCTAATACCGCGCCATCAGTCATGCGGATTAACATCTCACTATCGTTACTTGTGGTAATTTGGTCACCTTGAAACACTTCTGCTTTGACGGATAATGATTTTTGGCCACTGCTGTTGATTACTTGCGCGTTGCCTTGCATGCGTTCAACGATGCCCGCGAGTTCAGCTGCGAAGGCGCTACTTGATACAAGTGATAGAATAAAAGTGAATAAAACAAATGATTTTTTTTTGAACATAAATAACCTTAAGTACGTTTTTAGCAATGGTTGAGCTGACAATTAAGCTTAGCGAATTTCTACGATAGATGAAGTGTATCTTAACACCTCTCTATTTTCCATATTGTGATTGCAAAATTAGCGCATGCGGTAGACTTATGGTTTACGATTGCGGCATGAAATGAATGCTGGCAGAATAAGTGCTATTCAATCAACATTTTAATTATTATACGAGTGCTAAAATGGCAAAAGAACTGAAACAATTATTTTTAATGACAGGTGTATTACTTGCATTGAACGCATGTAGTTCAATTGGCATTTCAAATCCCTTTGGCTCTGAATCGCAAGAGCAATCTCGCACACCAAAAAATGCCACTGCTTATGTGTGTGATGGCAATAAAACTTTTTATGTGCAGATCCAAAATAACGGTAACGATGCTTGGTTAATTTACCCAGATCATGAGGTGAATTTAACAAAAGCTACTGATAGTAACAATCGGTTTGCTAGCGGTGTTATTTCTTTAGTGGTGGATGGCGATCAAACAACACTGAATGATGGCGAAAAAATTGCTTACACTGGCTGTAAGCCGCAGCTTAAAAAATAAGCGCTTGTGGATGATTAGAAATTATTGCTTGCATGCAATCTAAAAACGGCGTAATTTATTTATTCGAATAATGTATTAACTATGGAGTCTGCCATGGATAATAAATATGGGCTAGGTGGTGCAAAAGTTGCTACAGGCCATCACGAAACGCATCATAAAACACCTAATCAGCAGGCAAAAACCTGTAAGTTTTGTGGTGGTGAAAACTTAGTGCTGAGCCCTACGATGCACGATCATCGTTGTGCAGATTGCGATGAATGGCAGAACGATATTCCTCAGAGCTATTCAACAGGTAGAAGTAACGATTATTAACCGCCACACATCTAATTAGTCGCTATTTTTTGACACTTTTTTGTGAATTTCGCAGTGTTCGCTATTGATTATCAAAAAATTGCTTAATTTTTGCAAGATTTAGCAATTTTCTCCTCTAATAGTTCTATAATCTTGCGTACAAAAACACCCTTTCCATTAAACAACTCCAAAAGAGAAGATAAATGTCTACACAAAATGCTGATATTGGCCTTGTTGGCCTAGCTGTTATGGGCCAAAACTTGGCTCTGAATATTGCCGATCATGGCTACACCATTGCGGTTTACAATCGCGATTCTAAAAAAATGGTGAACTTCATTGAAGAATGTAAAAAGAATGAGCCATCACACGAACGTGTTGTAGGTCATGCTGATTTAGCTTCATTTGTACTAAGTATCAAACGCCCACGTAAAATCATTTTATTAGTTAAAGCTGGTAGCGCAACAGACGTTACGATTAACGCTTTATTGCCTTTCTTAGAGCAAGGCGACATCATTATTGATGGTGGTAACTCATTGTGGACAGATACTATTCGCCGTGAAAAAGAATTAGCGGTTAAAGGCATCGATTTCATCGGTTCTGGCGTTTCAGGTGGTGAAACTGGCGCACGTTTCGGCCCTTCATTAATGCCATCAGGTACACGTAAAGCATGGGCGAGTTTAGAGCCAATTTGGCGCGATATTGCAGCTAAAGTTGACGCTGTTACAGGCGAGCCTATGGAAGGTGGTACACCAGGTAAACCAGTGGTTGGCGGTTTTGCATGTGCTGAGTACATTGGTCCAGACGGTGCTGGTCATTATGTAAAAATGGTGCACAACGGTATTGAATATATCGACATGCAATTGATTTGCGAAGCTTACTGGTTAATGAAAAACTTGCTGGGCATGCCTGCTGATGAAATTGGCAAGGTATTTGCCGAGTGGAATAAAAGCGAGCTATCAAGCTTCTTGATTGAAATTACGGCTGATATTCTGCAACAAAAAGATCCAATGGGTCCCGGCTTCCTCGTGGATAAAATTATGGATACCGCTGGTCAAAAAGGCACAGGCCAATGGACTGCGGCCAATGCGCTTGAATTAGGCGCACCAGCTAATGCGATTGCAGCAGCGGTTTATGCACGCGCACTCTCAAGCTTAAAAGAAGAGCGCGTAGAAGCAAGTAAAATCTTAAAAGGCCCGGCAATTAAAGTTGAGGGTGATAAAAAAGTAATTATCGAGGCAATTAAAAACGCTTTGTATTGCTCAAAAATTTGCGCGTATGCACAAGGCTTTCAACTGATTGATAAAGCACAAGTGGCTTACAACTGGAAATTGAACTTTGGTGAAATTGCACAAATCTGGCGCGGCGGTTGTATCATTCGTGCACGCTTCTTGCAAAAAATTACCGATGCTTATGCGTTGAATTCACGTCTTAAAAACCTGATGCTAGACCCATATTTCACTAATGCGATGAATGACGGTCAAGCGGGCTGGCGTAAAGTGATTGCCTTGGCCGTGACCAACGGCATTCCTGCACAGGGTTTTGCTGCTGCGTTAGCGTATTATGATGGCTATCGTAGTGCAGTATTACCAGCTAACTTGTTACAAGGTCAACGTGATTACTTTGGTGCGCACACTTATGAGCGTGTTGATCAGCCACGTGGTCAGTTCTACCACTTGGATTGGCCAGAAGCGGGTCGCCCACAGTTGGAAGTGTAAATGAGTTAATTTGCAGTAGTATAAAAATAGTAACGTAAAAAAGCCCGCATTCGCGGGCTTTTTTACGTTACTCACAAACTACTGGTTGCAGATTTATTGATGTAGTGTTCTGCTAAATAAATTCAATGCAAGCTGGTAACCAATCATTGCCGTTTGCGCATCATAACGTTCGCCCTCATCACGCATGAAAGCATGTTGCGCATTAAATTCATGCCATGTGAAGATTAGGTTTGCATCCCCCAGTTTTTTATAAACCTCTGCACGACCTACCGCAGGAATATGCGGGTCTTGCTTACCCCAAATCATCAGCAATTCGCCAGAAATATCCTGGAGTCTCTCCATACTGTGCTGACCAGGTTTATTTGGGATAGCTTGTGAGTGCAGATCGGTTGCATAGAAACAAGCCGTAGCTTTAACGTCTGCTTGCAATGCAGCACGAAATGCCAGATGTCCGCCAATACAAAAGCCCATGGCGCCGACGTTGCCGTTGTACCAAGTTTGTTGTTTTGCGTAAGTAATCAATGCTACATTGTCGGCGTCATAGGCTTGTACGTCTTTTGCAGCTTTATCCGCATTGCCTTTGTCGCGCCCTGCATCGTCGTAACCTAATACCGCACCCATTGGATTCAGTTCGTGAAATACTTCGGGCACCAAGACTGCATAGCCATGGCTGGCCATAATTTTAGCTGCGCGCTCAATCGGGCCTGTTTGTTGAAAAATTTCGGAATAAAACAAAATGGTTGGATATTTACCATCGCCCACTGGTCGGTGGATATAAGTGCGCATGACGCCTGTAGGTGTGTTAAGGTCTGAAATGTGGCTTTGAATGTTCATGAGGAGCTTTCTGAATTGACTTTCAAAATATTAAACTTGAGATATTGTACAACGGCATTCATGATTTTTGGAGGGTAAGTGGTTTTTGGCAATCTGTAAATAATCCATATAAGGTTTGCTAAGCACCCTGTTATTTTCGTAAAATGTTGTTTTAAAATCTATTTAAGCCATGAGTGTTGCCGCGCTATTTAGATTATATTTAGCTGACTTAATGAGTAAAAATTAACATGCAACTCACGATCAATGGAAAACCACGTAGCTTTGAAAGCGCTGACTTTACTGTGGCACACCTTGTTCAAAATCTGGATCTAGACGGCAAGCGTTTAGCCATTGAGCTCAATGGTGAGATTGTTCCACGCAGTCAGTTTGAAACAACACCACTGGCCAATGGCGATCAACTGGAAATTGTTGGTGCGGTCGGTGGTGGTTAAAAGGTAGTTTAGAGTGACCGTTTAGAGGTACCTTAAAGTAAATAAAGGATATAAAAGTTGTCAGACCTATTAAAAATTGCAGATAAATCCTATCGTTCACGTTTGTTGGTAGGCACAGGAAAATACGCAGACTTTGCCCAAACGCGCGCTGCGATTGATGCCAGTGGCGCTGAGATTGTGACGGTGGCCATTCGTCGTACCAATATCGGACAAACCGCTGGTGAGCCATCACTATTGGACTTTTTACCCCCTGAACAATTCACCTACTTGCCCAACACCGCGGGTTGCTACTCTGCCGACGATGCAGTACGCACCCTGCGCTTGGCACGAGAACTGCTAGATGGACACAAGCTAGTGAAGTTAGAAGTGCTAGGTGATCCTAATACACTCTACCCTAATATGATTGAAACCATTGCTGCCGCAAAAACCCTAGTAAAAGATGGTTTTGATGTGATGGTCTATTGTTCTGATGACCCCATTATTGCTAAGCAGCTGGAGGACATTGGCTGTTGTGCCGTCATGCCGTTAGCGTCTTTAATCGGTTCTGGTATGGGCATTTTGAACCCGTGGAATCTGCAAATTATCATTGAAAATGCAAAAATCCCAGTATTGGTCGATGCCGGCGTTGGCACAGCATCAGACGCAGCCATTGCCATGGAGTTGGGCTGTCAGGGCGTGTTGATGAATACGGCTATTGCTGCAGCGCGTAACCCGGTTTTGATGGCAGGCGCGATGAAAAAGGCGGTAGAAGCTGGACGTGATGCTTATTTAGCAGGCCGCATGCCTAAAAAACTCTATTCGGCCAGCCCAAGCTCACCGACTACCGGGTTGATTGCATAGTGTCTTTACTGACCTCTCATGAGTAGCGCTAAACATTACGAATGTACGGTAAAGGTAGAAGTCACCTTTATTGCCGAGCAATCAGACATTGAGCACAACCGCTATGCGTTTGCCTACCATGTGACTATCACCAATACAGGTAACGTTGCCGCCCAGTTAATTAGCCGCCACTGGATAGTCACGGAGGCTAACGGTGAGCAGCAAGAGATCAAAGGATTAGGCGTAGTGGGCGCGCAACCATTATTAAAACCGTCTGGGCATTTTGAATATACGAGCGGCACGCTCATTAACACACCGATAGGTAAAATGCATGGGTCTTATCAAATGGTGGCCGAGGATGGCGTGCAGTTTGATGCTGTGATTCCAGTATTTTCTCTGGTGATGCCTAGAGTACTGCACTAAACCTGAAAAATGGCTTTGATCCACTAAAAAACACGAACCAGAAAAAACTGATAAGCCGCAGTAAACCAGTAAACTGGCAAATACATACAGCTAAAGTCGCAAAATAAAACAATAGCTTAAACTAAATATACGGCCCATCCATCAGGTTCATATTCAGTCGCATAGGATTTTTGAATTTGTTCGTATAGTTAGTGGATTTCGTGGACAATTGTTTTTTTAAACTAAATGTTTTAATGAGTCTCAACGTTTAAATCACGCTCTACCTTGACGCTTTACGACTAATGTTTTACTAAAAATTATGAAAAAAATTGCACAGCATACGTTACTCATATTGATCACAATAATCGTTGTGGCATGTGCAGATAAAAACATAAAACCACCTGTACCAATCTCACCACCTGCCCCACCGTCAGCCAAATGTGACTGTGCTATTGAAAGGCCCCCCGTTCAAATTCCTGATGCTGGGAAATTGACAGAGCCGAAGCTGCTAGAACCACAAAAAGAACTCGCTAAGCTTGCGGATTACAGCCTGCTCAAGCCCACGCAATGGGAAGAAATCGATGGCCTCCAAGCTGACAATTTAAGCCTGGCATGGCCGGCGTGGATGCAAAGCTGCTCTACCTTGGTAAATAAACCTACGTGGCAAAAAGCGTGCAGTGCTGCGGTGCAGTTAAATAGCCAAACTGCAAGCAAACCCAGTACGAATGCAGTACAAGCTTACTTTAAACAGTATTTTTCAGCGTATAAAACGACCAATGCAGATGGCTCAGATAACGGGTTGATCACAGGCTATTATCAGCCGCTATTAAAAGGCAGCCGTACACAATCTGCACAATATCCTTATCCATTGTACGCAACTCCTAATGATTTAATTACGGTTGAATTAGACACGTTATTTCCCGAGTTAAAGTTCAAACGCGTGCGCGGGCGATTAGTAGGTAATAAATTAGTGCCTTACTACAATCGTGCAGAAATAGAAACTGAAGCCTCTCCAATTAAAGGGCAAGAATTCATTTATATTGATGACATTATTGATGTTTTTTTCTTGCAAATTCAAGGCTCAGGCTTGGTACAGCTAGAGAATGGCGAGCAAGTGCATGTAGGTTATGCCAACCAAAATGGCCATACTTACAACTCAATCGGCCGTTTGCTGATTGAGCGTGGGGAGCTGACGCTGGCTCAGGCCTCAATGCAAGGCATTAAAAACTGGGCGCGTAATAATTTAGATAAGTTACGTGAGTTACTCAACAATAACCCAAGTTATGTGTTTTTTAGAGAGCTACCTGCAGGCTTGCCTGGGCCGTTAGGTGCGCTTGGTGTGCCAATTTTAGGTGAGCGTAGCGTAGCAGTCGATCCAAAGTTCGTGCCGTTGGGTGCGCCCGTATTTTTATCTACCACCGAACCCAATAGTAGCAAGCCTTTAAAGCGGCTAATGATGGCGCAAGATACAGGCGGCGCCATTAAAGGCGGCGTGCGTGCAGATTTCTTTTGGGGCGCGGGTGCTGATGCGGGCGCAAAAGCGGGGGCTATGAAGCAACCAGGTAAAGTCTGGGTGTTATTGCCAAAAGAGTTTGTGTTGAAGTGATCCTGCAAATAGCAGCTATCGTGAACGACTAGTTTCACTAGGGGAATTGCAAAATTCTCTATTGTGCTGGGGCCATCAAATGTGGGGGCTATCAAATAAAAAGGGTGCTACCAGCACCCTTTTTAATCATACCTAAGCTATTACTTGTTTAAAACTATTTATTCATTACGTACATTGTCACTTCGAAACCGAAACGCATTTCAGTAGCAGCAGGTTTTGTCCACATAGTAATTCTCCTTGTTGATTGATTCGTACCGCTTTTGCTAAATAGCAATTGCA
>JAURWJ010000063.1 GCA_030655015.1 Methylotenera sp.
GGGTGTCAAAACCGCTTAAATCAAGTTCATGGTCTAGCAGGTGGTTGAGGGCGTATTCAAAGCTTCTAGGAAGGAGTTGCCGCTGCAGATCAACAGCTAGAAATCGTGGGCTGGTGTCTATGTATTTGTAACGTGCCATGGCTGCTCGCATTGCTATTTCGTTGTGTCATATTGACCCATTCGCGTTACACAGGCAAGATGCTTATATGATACTTTTTATACAGCTTCGTTAGGGCTTTGCAAATGAAGTGGCTCATTATTATTCTCATCGTGGTTGGCTTGTATGGAAATCAAGTTGCAAAAAAACACAGACAAGAACAGGTCTATGATTCATCGGGAACAACAACTGAAGAATTCAACAGTCCGACAACTGAACAACCATCAAATAATGGGCAGTTCAAATGTGATGGCAGGACGCATTGCTCAAGCATGACGTCTTGCGCCGAAGCAACATTCTTTTTACAAAACTGCCCAGGAGTGGAAATGGACGGAAACTATGATGGAGTTCCATGTGAAAAACAATGGTGTAACTAATTTCACCCTAACTCATCCATCAAGCGGGACGCCTTGTGGCGCCCCTTATGTCAAACGTTGGGCTTACTAAACCATATGCTTCATTTACGCTTGCTTATATCACTTACCATCGTATTTTTTTCAGGCTTCGCTTTGGCACAAATAACACTGCCAGCACCTTCACGGACAGTATTCAAGTGCCAAGCAGCTGGAAAGGTCGTATATTCGGACTCGCCATGTCTTGGCGCACAAAAAATTGATGTAGAGCCAACACGAGGTCTTAATAAATCCACAGGTCGTGAGCTACTCGGTTCCGATGTACGCCAAGAGCAACAGCGAGAAACTATGGCAACCGCAATTCAACCAATTACTGGCATGGATGCTAAGCAATTTGGAACTTTCGGTCGCCGTATGAAGTTAACCTCTGAAGCTCAGAAAGAGTGCAAACAACTGGATGTGAAAATCCCGATTGCAGAACAAGAGGAAAAACAGTCTAAACCAGAAGCATTGGCTCAATCCCAAGCTGCATTATTAGTTCTGCGTAAACGTTTTCGTGAAATTAAGTGTTAAATTCAGCCCAACCCATCATTCAAGCGGGACGCCTAACGGCGCCCCTTAATTCAAAACGTTATGCCTCAAGGAGCCACCATGAGTGATCGCCCTCCGATTCCAGCCGAACTGCGCCGCCGCGTGCTTGTCGAGGCCGGACACAGATGCGCCATTCCCACATGCCGTTACATTGACGTTGATGTGCACCACATCGTGCCTTGGGAAACCTGCCAAAAGCACGAATATGAAAATCTCATTGCGCTCTGCCCAAACTGCCATAGGCGCGCGCACAAGACGAACGAGATTGACCGAAAGTCCCTGTACCACTACAAGGCCAATCTAAGGTTCACCCATGACAGGTTTTCGCAACTAGAAGTTGATATGCTTTTCGAGTGCGCCAAGGTGCCAGGTCAGCACCTCATGTGGGCGCCTTTCAACATGCTTCTGCTAAAGCGCCTCATCGAATCCGGTTACGTTCAGTACACCTCCACCCCTGCCGGAGTCACGATTGGCGGCATGAAGTCAAACCCCGACTACATCGGCATTACGCAAAAGGGGCTCGACTATATTGCTTCGCTCGGAGAGGTTGATCTATGAGGCATAACCCTGCGGTCCACCGGACGCTGCGCGATAAAGCCGCGCAGCGTCCGGTGACCTCCACGTTAGGGCTTTCAAATCCGACGCATATTCCTCTTTATGTTCATATAAAAGGTCTTTTTGCCAGAGACAAACAAGCTTTCTGGTTTAACCACTTTACCGACGAAGAGAAAGAGCTGCGCCGCATGGATGCTTGGCAGCTTGCAAAAGTTATTCATGAAGCAGACGTTCACAAAAACAATTCAGAGAAACGCATTGTTGCCGAACACCTGCTGAATGTGCGCCTTGCTCAAATTCAGTCTAAAGCATCTTGGGGTTCAGGGGTTCTCGGTTTTGTTGGAGCTATCATTGGTGCAGTATTATCTGTGGTCAAATGGGGTCATGGTCAAATGGGGTCAGACACGATATTTCACTCTAAAACATCAGGCCTCAACAACACGTCTCCATATAAAAGTATGGCTATTTATATGGGTATGTGGCTAAGAACAAATAAATAGAACAAATAAATAGGGGAACGGGAAATAGGGTCAGACACGATTTTTAGTTTTTTGTAGGCATTATTATTTGAATTAAGCATGTAAATATCAAAACTTAGGTAAAATCTCAGCTCATCCTCATCTTAGAGCGAGCCCATGTTTGTACACCCGCAGTTTGACCCTATTGCAATTCACATTGGTAACTTTGGTATTCACTGGTATGGCTTGATGTATCTGGTCGGCTTTTTAGCATTTTTAGCATTAGGTAAATGGCAAGTCAGCCATCGCAAATGGCATGGCTGGACCGTCCCCATGCTGGATGATGCCTTGTTCTTTGGCGCACTTGGCGTTATTTTAGGCGGGCGCTTGGGTTATGTGCTGTTTTATCAGTTTGGTTATTTTGTACAACATCCTGTGGAAATTTTGGCTGTATGGCAAGGCGGCATGAGCTTTCATGGTGGCTTTTTAGGCGTATTGGTTGCCATGCTGCTATTTGCGCGTAAGTATCACCTTAAATGGTTGGAAATTATGGATTTTGTGGCGCCATTAGTGCCCATTGGCTTGGGCGCTGGGCGTATGGGTAATTTTATTAATGCTGAACTTTGGGGTCGAGTCACCAATGCTAACTACGGCATGGTATTTCCCAAAGTTGATAATTTATTACGCCACCCATCACAGTTATATGAATTTACGCTTGAAGGCATCGCGCTCTTTTTGATGCTTTGGATTTACGCGGCTAAACCACGGGCTACAGGCACGATTTCTGCGCTATTTCTCATTGGCTACGGTAGTTTTAGATTTTTAGTCGAATATACGCGAGAGCCTGATGATTACTTAGGGCTACTCTCTATGGGTTTAAGTATGGGGCAATGGTTAAGCTTGCCCATGGTGCTGATTGGTATTGGTATGTTTGTTTTTTGTCAAAAACGACAAGCTTGATGAAGTTTCGTCAGAAAAAATAATTGATCACCTTAATTTTTATCATCTTCTCGCCTCAGTTGATTTTAAATATTAAAAATATATATAAAATTCAATAGGTTAATTTAAACACATATAGCCTTTCACAATAAGCAACTCAGCTGGCACACCATTTGCTTTTATCATTTCATCTGTATCTGATTTTGTGTAAGGGAGGTGTGTAATGATCAAACAATTATTTAATTCTATTTTTGCTAAAAAAAGCGAAGCGAAAAAACCGAATGCACCAGCATTTACCATTACTGAGAATGGCCCGCTTAAAGCCGACTTTGAAGTGACTGAGTTAAGCTACGAAGAGTATGCAAAATTTATTACTGAAGATCGTAGAAAATCAATAGGTTATGTGAATCAAGAGCGCAGAAATAGAGCAGGAGTATCCGTAGCTTAAAAGCTTGTAACTCCCTAGTGAATACAGGAAAAATTAAACTGCTTCACACGTTGGCAGGGTTTGTAGGCTAGACCTATTTGATAGGTACACATCTAAGTATCATGCCGCTGACATGATACTTGTCGCGCAATACTTAGGTGTGGTTGCTTTAACAACAGCGTTTTACGCCTTTCCACTGACTGTCTTGCCACAACTTAAAAAACGCTTTGCGCGACAATGGCGGTGGCGTATCTACCGTTGCCTGATGAAATTCAGCGTAATGCTTCAAATATTGCTCGTACGCATTGTCCCCTGACAAGTCTCGAATCAAATGCCACAAATGTTTTAACTTTTTAAGCATCAATCTCTCACCCAGTTTTCAACCAACCGACTTGGCTCATGCGGCACTTCAGATAACTTCAGTACGGGTTTTCCGCTGAGGTAACGCGCGCATAACCGCAACATATCAATCAGCACCACCCATAGCACCACCACAAAAAACATCGTCAAATAAGCGTCTAAGTGCTGATTAAATATCAGCTGTGGCGCCACCGCAGCTTTTTCGGCAGATAACACACCGCTTGCCAATTTTGTTGCCATGTCATCTGCTGCGGCAAAAAAACCGATGCGAATATCTGTGCTAAAAATCTTTTGATATGCCGCCGTTGTGGTCACGGCAATCAGCCACGCCAGAGGCAAGCCCGTGACCCAGGCGTATTTTAACTTACCTGATTTCACTAAAATGCCCGTGCCTACGCATAAAGCAATTGCCGCAAGCATTTGGTTAGCAATCCCAAATAATGGCCATAGAATATTCACGCCGCCGTTAGGGTCTATTACGCCGATATACAAAAAGTAGCCCCACCCTGCCACCACAATACTGCTGGTAAAAATTACCGAGGGCATATATGAGGTTTCACCCAGTTTTTTGTTGAAGTTGCCAAGCATGTCTTGCAACATAAAGCGGCCAACACGGGTGCCGGCATCGAGCGTGGTGAGGATAAAAATCGCCTCGAACATAATGGCAAAGTGATACCAAAGTGCCAGCATACTTTTACCAAATGCACTGCCAAAAATACTCGCCATACCAACAGCTAAGCTAGGCGCACCACCCGTGCGCGCAAATAAAGTGCTTTCACCCATGTCGCTCGCAAGCTGCTGCATTTGCTCTACCGTTACCGCAAAACCCCAGCTATTGATTTTTGCTATCGCATCAACCGCCTCTTTACCCACCACACCCGCAGGGCTGTTGATGGCAAAGAATACTCCAGGTTCTAATACGGTGGCCGCAATCATCGCCATAATCGCCACAAAGCTTTCTAACAACATGCCGCCATAGCCGATCATGCGGATATCACGCTCATTTATGAGCAATTTTGGTGTGGTGCCTGAAGCTATCAGCGCATGAAAACCAGAAATCGCGCCGCAAGCGATAGTAATAAATACAAACGGGAACAATTTACCGCCAAAAATAGGTCCGCTACCATCAATAAACTGTGTCACGGCAGGCATGTGAATTTCAGGGCGCAAAATTACAATGGCAATGGTCAATAATAAAATTGTGCCTAATTTCATAAAAGTTGATAAATAATCACGCGGGGCGAGCAACAACCACACCGGCAATACTGCGGCAGCAAAGCCATATACAATAATGGCGTAGGCCAGTGGCAGGCCGTCATGGTCAAACCATGTGCGCAGCGTTTCGTGATGATCTATCCAACCACCCGCAAATACAGAAAGCAGCAGTAACACCACGCCGATTGCCGAGGCTTCCAACACACGCCCGGGGCGAATATTGCGCATATAAAACCCCACGATCATGGCAATGGGAATGGTCGCTGCCACGGTTGAAGTTGCCCACGGGCTATGCTTCATGGCATTCACCACCACCAAGCCCAACACAGCAATCAAAATAATCATGATCAAGAATGTGCCCACCAAGGCCGCTGTGCCGCCAATGACGCCAATTTCATCTCGCGCCATTTGCCCCAAGCTACGTCCGTTGCGCCGAGTTGAGACAAATAGCATGACCATGTCTTGCACCGCACCACCTAGCACTGCACCAATTAAAATCCACAACGTGCCAGGCAAATAGCCAAACTGCGCTGCTAGTGTTGGTCCAATTAACGGCCCTGGCCCCGCGATAGCCGCAAAATGATGCCCAAAAACAATCCATTTATTGGTGGGAATAAAATCGCGCCCATTATCCAGTCTTTCAGCAGGTGTGGCGCGCGTTTCATCCAGCACCAATACTTTAGCCGCAATCCAAGCCGCATAAAACCGATAAGCAATGGCATAAATACACACCGCTGCGGTAATAAGCCACAACGCATTGATGCTTTCACCACGGTTAAGCGCAATGCCCGCCAGCGCAAATGCGCCTATTAAGGCAACGGTGATCCAGATAATTATTTTTAGGTTTTTATGCATGATGATGGGGGAGGATTTAGGCTTAAGGGCGATGCATCATAGTATAAATCAGAGTTGCAAAAAACTGCTACTTAAGACATCCGCATGCTTTTAGCGGCGGCTGATATGATCCATGCCGATGAATCACAGCCAACAATTCGGCCTTATCTGGACCCATTGCAATATCATGGCCAAAAGAGAATTGAATTTTAATTTTCACTGGTCGCATTTTTACATCTCACACATTCTAATACTGCAAGCATCAAGAAATTAAGCCGCTCAAAACAGCCACCAGCCCAGCCAGATCGCTGATACTTGTATCACTAGCCCTAATGTCACTTGACGGAAAAACTCCTTGCCACCCGTCACTGCCGCCGTGATCACCTTGGAAATTGCATTGGCTGAAAATGCCACTAATATTGGTACAGCGGCACTCGCTGGCAATAGTTTGTTTTCAGCAGACAACGATGCAACAGAAATAGTAGAAGCATGCACATCAGCCAGCCCCGCCACGCCTGAGGCAAACACTAGCCCAGCTTGACCGAACCACGCTTTAAAAGCTGCCGAGGCTATCAGTACTGCAGCTATTACCAAAGCAAGCATGATGGCTGTTTTTACACTAAAAGAACGGCTAGGCTGGCTCATTTCTAAATGATGATGGTGAAACGAATTTAGCGTCATCATCAATCCATAGCCGGCGATAGCTAAACCACCAAAAATTAACGGCATCATCAATGCCTGCAATGTAGGTCTATGTATCGCTGCAAGCAACATCGCTATTTGCAGTATCGTGGATAAACTGGAAAGTGTTGCGCCAGCCACTGCCGTACCCATTAGTTCTGGATTGTTGCGTACCCGAGTACCCATGGCGCCGATGGTCGCAATGCTCGAAATAAACCCTGAAACCATGCCGACAATAGGCAATCCAGTACGGCTACCCAACAAACGTAGTGCCAAATGCCCTAATGCGCCAATAAACATCACCAAGATGACAATTAACCAGAGGTTACGCGGGTTAATTGCATCAAACGGCCCAATTGCCGCATTGGGTACCAGCGGCAAGACAATGAGTGTAGCGGCGGCAAGGATTAAAAAATCAATCATTTCATCTTTTGTTACCACGCCGCGCACAAAACCATGAATAGGTTCTTTTGCGGCAAGCAATATGGCAGCGGCCACTGCCAAGCTAGCCGCTAAAGAAGCTGCACTCATCGCCAAGCCGCCTAAAATTACCGTAAATATCAAACTGATTTCAGTCGTCAGCCCTGGATCTTCATCGTTCCTTACAAAATAGGCTGTGGCGACAAAAATAGTCACGCATATAATTGAAACCACCAGTAACCAAAAATCGACAGACGTACTCACAGCACCTAGC
Organism: Methylotenera sp.; assembly: GCA_030655015.1. Lineage (GTDB taxonomy): Bacteria > Pseudomonadota > Gammaproteobacteria > Burkholderiales > Methylophilaceae > Methylotenera. The sequence continues at coordinate 7,265 of JAURWJ010000063.1, forward strand.
AATGCTGCGATGGTAAACGTGCGCACCCCAGCAATGGTACTCTCGCCACCATCACTTTTACTACGCTCACGCTCAGCGCCTATTAGCAACCCAATACCTAAAGCTACCGCTAAATTCAGCCAGTGAGCGTTATCTATCGTCATACGTTTTTCCTATTTATCAACATTTGGTGACCCATTTACAATAATCCACGTTCAGCAAACGACAATGTTTGATTACCCGCCACGATAAAATGATCCAGCACACGTACATCTACCAGTGCCAGCGCCTGTTTTAATTGTTTGGTCAGTAACTCATCAGCCGAGCTCTGCTGCGCAACACCGGAAGGGTGATTATGAGCCAAAATCACTCCTGCTGCATTGTGGTGCAAGGCGCGTTTTATTACCTCACGTGGGTAAACGCTGGTTTGTGTGAGCGTACCACTAAACAACTCCTCAGTGGCATTCAGGCGATTTTGTGCATCTAAAAACATCACCAAAAATACCTCACGCGTGAGTGCTCCAAGCCTTAACACTAAATAATCACGTACTTGCTGCGGCGATTGAAAAATATCGCGCTGTAGAAACTGCTCATTTAAAGCGCGGCGACTCATTTCAAAAATCGCCTGCAACTGCACATATTTACTACTGCCAATACCATGTACTTGGCTTAGCTCACTTTCGCTCGCAGCAAATATGCCATTAAGGCTACCAAATTGGCTGAGTAAATCACGCGCTAAATCAACCGCACTTTTACCCACCACGCCCACACGTAAAAAAATAGCGAGCAACTCCGCATCAGATAACGCTTCTGCGCCCAAGTTTATTAATTTTTCACGCGGACG
>JAURWJ010000066.1 GCA_030655015.1 Methylotenera sp.
GAAATGCGGCATGAATATCTGCGGCAGCAATGCTAGCCACTTTTTCGATCAAGGCTGTATCAGGCTCTGGAGCTACCCAATCCCAGGCATCTTTACCTGCTTCTGCAGTTAATTCGCCAATCATTTTAATCACAGCTTGCATTTGCTCGTGACCAAACACCACTGCACCTAACATGATTTCTTCTGAAAGTTCTTTGGCTTCAGATTCCACCATCATCAGTGGTGTTTGGTCACGAGCAAATGCAGGCTGTGATTAAAATGATTGGCGAATTAACTGCAGAAGCAGGTAAAGATGCCTGGGATTGGGTAGCTCCAGAGCCTGATACAGCCTTGATCGAAAAAGTGGCTAGCATTGCTGCCGCAGATATTCATGCCGCATTTCAGATTAAAGCCAAAGGCGCACGCTCTACTAAATTAGACGAAATTACAACTCGCGTATTGAGCGAATTAATCACTGAAGAAACTTCAACGACAGAAGCTAACAAAATTAAAACAGAAATCTTTAATTTAGAAGCTAAAACAGTCCGTAGCCAAATTTTAAATGGCGAGCCACGTATCGATGGCCGTGATACACGCACAGTACGCCCGATTAGCATTCGTACGGGTGTGTTACCACGCACACACGGCTCTGCGCTGTTTACACGCGGTGAAACGCAGGCATTGGTCGTTGCAACGCTAGGTACTGGCCGCGATGAGCAAGTAATCGATGCCTTGCAAGGCGAGTTTAAAGATCGCTTTATGCTGCATTACAACATGCCTCCGTACGCAACTGGTGAAACTGGCCGCGTTGGTACGCCAAAACGTCGTGAAATTGGCCATGGCCGCTTGGCAAAACGTGCGTTAATCGCGGCTTTACCTGATAAAGAAGATTTTGATTACACCATGCGCGTGGTTTCTGAAATTACAGAATCCAACGGCTCTAGCTCCATGGCCTCTGTTTGTGGTGGCTGTTTAGCCTTGATGGATGCCGGCGTGCCGATGAAAAACCACGTAGCAGGTATTGCTATGGGTTTAATCAAAGAAGGCAATCGTGTTGCCGTGTTGACAGACATTTTAGGTGATTAAGATCACCTGGGTGACATGGACTTTAAAGTGGCAGGTACAGTAAATGGCATTACTGCGCTGCAAATGGACATTAAAATTACCGGCATTACTGCGCAAATTATGCAGGTTGCGTTGGCGCAAGCTAAAGAAGGTCGTACACACATTTTAGGTATCATGAAGCAAGCTGTGAGCGGAGCTAGTGCTGAAATGTCACAATTTGCACCTCGCATTATCACCATGAAAATCAATCCTGAAAAAATCCGTGATGTCATTGGTAAGGGCGGTGCGGTGATTCGTGCGTTGACTGAAGAAACCGGTACTAGCATTGATATTACTGAAGATGGCACCGTGAAAATTGCATGTACAAGCTCTGAGCAAGGCGCTGAAGCACAACGCCGTATTGCAGAAATCACAGCAGAAGTTGAAGTAGGTCAAACTTACGAAGGCACTGTGATTAAGTTGCTGGATTTTGGCGCGATTGTGACGTTATTGCCAGGTAAGGATGGTTTGTTGCATATTTCACAAATCGCACATCAACGTGTTAATGCCGTGGGTGACTTCTTGAAAGAAGGCGATGTTGTGAAGGTTAAAGTAGTGGAGGCTGATGAAAAAGGCCGCGTCCGTTTAAGCATGAAAGCTTTAATTGATCCACCTGCAGCAGAAGCGAAAGCTGAAACAGAAGCTGACGAGTAAAAGCTAGCTAAACGTTAAAAGGCCCGCATAAGCGGGCTTTTTAACGTTAGTTACTGTGACAGTTTAAAAATATTTAATCGTAAATTTACGATTAAATATTTTACAGCATGCTATTTAGCGACTTGGCGCTCTCTTAACTCATCCAGCGTCTTGCAATCAATACACAAGGTTGCGGTTGGGCGCGCCTCTAAGCGTTTTAAGCCAATTTCAACACCACAGCCTGCGCAATAGCCATATTCATCATTGTCAATATTGCGTAATGTTTCATCAATTTTCTTAATCAGCTTACGTTCCCGGTCACGATTGCGCAGCTCCAATGTCATGTCAGACTCTTGGCTAGCACGGTCGTTAGGGTCTGCAAACATGGTGACTTCATCTTGCATGGTGTGCACTGTGCGATCAATCTCTTCACTCAGGTCAGATTTCCAGTTGTTCAAAATCTTACGAAAATGATTGAGCTGGTTTTTGTTCATGTATTCTTCATCAGGTTTTGCCTGATAAGGCGTAAATTGCTTACTAATCACTTCTGCCATAATGGGTACCCAGACACTTAAAAAAATAAAACTAGAAAAAAACGAAACCCTCTAAAAAATTAGCGAGTAATAAAATTAGCGCATGAGTGTACACTGAATAAAGCTTTCATGCAAAAGCACAGAAAATAGAGGCTAATTGTTTGAATTGATTAAGTAACTTCTTAGCTTTAACAGGCTGCTTTATGCTGCCTCGCTTAACTCTAATGAAAGTAAAGTATTTTCCATCAAAGTTGCAACAGTCATTGGGCCAACGCCACCTGGCACAGGCGTAATCCAGCCAGCACGTTCTTTTGCAGCATTAAAGTCCACATCACCACTAATTCGTCCATCAGGCAGTCGGTTAATTCCAATGTCAATGACAATCGCGCCTGGTTTAATCCAGTCACCTTTAATAAGCCCGGGCTTGCCTGCAGCGGCAACTACTAAATCAGCGTTCGCGACAATCTGGCTTAAGTTTTTAGTGTGACGGTGGCAGCTGGTCACAGTGCAACCTGCTAGCAACAACTCCAACCCCATTGGGCGACCTACGTGGTTGGAGACGCCAACCACAACCGCATCCAAGCCCATCAGGTTAATATTGCTGGCTTGTAGCATTTTGATCACGCCAAAAGGGGTGCATGAGCGCAGCGTGGGCTGGCGTACAGCCAATCTGCCGATGTTGTAAGGGTGAAAGCCATCCACATCTTTATTCGGGCTGATGCACTCGATAACGTGTTCGTCTTTAATTTGGGGCGGCAATGGCGCTTGCACCAGAATGCCATCAATTTCGGCATCCTGATTCAATTGTTCAATCAGTGCGAGTAGCGCTTCTTCAGTGGTTGACACTGGTAAATCATAAGCAACCGAGCGAATCCCCACTTTTTCGCATGCCAAGCGTTTGTTACGTACGTAAATTGATGAGGCCGGGTCAGCGCCTACAAGAATTACAGCTAGACCTGGTGCTCGTTTATTGGCATGTAAGCGTTGGTCGATTCGTGCCTTAATTGAGATTAGTAATTTTTCGGCAATCGCTTTGCCATCGATGATTTGAGCAGTCATTGGTGTGTTTTAATCTAAGAATTCATGAATTATGCAAAATAAAGTGAGATTTTAACATATAGCAATTGACCTGGAGCTTAGTTTTGGTTATATTACTGCCTCTTCGGCGTGTAGCGTAGCCTGGTAGCGCGCCTGCTTTGGGAGCAGGATGTCGGGAGTTCGAATCTCTCCACGCCGACCATATTTATCCTCAGCTTGAATCGTTTAGAATTCAAGCTGAGGAAATTAAAGTCAGCCCGAAAAAATTATATTGTTTCAGTATAAACCCTTGTAACCAAAATCTGCCCGTAGCTCAACCGGATAGAGCACCAGCCTTCTAAGCTGGGGGTTACAGGTTCGATTCCTGTCGGGCAGACCAGTTTAAAGTCTCTATGGTGGCTGTAGCTCAGTTGGTAGAGTCCAGGATTGTGATTCCTGTTGTCGTGGGTTCGAGCCCCATCAGCCACCCCATATTTTATCTCTAATGTATTGCATCGGCGGTTTGTAGAGCACTTCAATTTTCTGTAAGTTGTGACGCTTTCCATATATAACTGGTGCTGTGTTCAATGAAGAACGCCAACATTCGCCCTCGGCTATCTTCTGTTGCGTATTCGTTTTTACCTACCAATTTTCCAAGATATCTCTGAGGCATGATCTCAAGATCGAACGAATGGGCAGCTTCTGGGTAGATTTTTACCTGCAACTCAGCTCCTGTCGATTGGATCCCTTCGCATTCCCGTGCGGGAACCCAATCATCTTGGCCTCCTCCGAATATCAGTAAAGGCGAGGCTAGTTCCACTTTGCGATTGCCAAATGTACCGCACCAAGGATAGTAGGCTACAACAGCGCGAAAACCTTCATCTTTATTTTTCTTATCTTGCGGAGTGTCCCCTTTGGCAACGTTGATGGCGACACTCCCGCCATTGCTCTGCCCCATCAGAAAGATATTATTGCCAGCAACAAACTTCTGGGTTTGCAGGTATCTCAACGCATCGTACGCATCATGCGTACGATAATCCAGCGCATCGGTCAGCCTTTTGATGCTTTCACAAACCTTTCCGCCACCGTTGTTTCGAGGACCGAAACTGTCTAGGTTGAGGACAACAAAGCCATGGTCAACTAAAAAGTCCGTATACCCATTCATTGTATATCGGACAGCTGGCTGCCATCCTCCACAACCATGCATCAAAACCACAGCAGGAAAGGGGCCGTCACCTTTCGGCTTCGATATGACCGCCCTTAATGTCACTTTCGCGGAAGTGTAGGCACTGCTGGCCTCGAACTTTACCATCTCGCCTGCATAGGCCATGGTCATGAATAAGGAAGGTATGCACCAAAGCACCGCAACCCCCCGTCGCCTTCTGTCACCATTCCTATCCACCACGGGCAAAGCGCCCAAAGACGTTATGACCGTCAACTGTCTTCTCTCACCCTTTCGCCTTTCGGAAGCCTGCTCTAAAAGACTAAACATGACACTTAATCCGATTTAAGATGAATATCTTGTTCATTGATTACATATTTCCTCGTATGTTTTTAACTGTAAAAAAACATTCTCTTGCCAGACAGAGTGCCTCAATCGTGTACTCAGCAAACGATGCTTAATCCCGTGACCTAGCTCATTCACTAATGAGGCCTTACGCTTACGGGAAAGCCCCCTTAACCCTTCAGGTGTGATGGTTCTGACGTAAATATGCCCAACGGGGTGTTCGCGATGTGGGCAGTGCATTATTTAGTTTTTACCACATATTGGGGTGTTTGTGTGGATATGCGCAATAATTTTGCTGGTTAATGCTCTAAAGTCAGAATAATGGATATTGACATAGATCAATTGCTCCTTGTAGGTTTTGATATTCTAAATTCGTAGTGTAGTGCTTACGATAATCGTTTTCGTTTATATTGTTTGTTTTAAGTGATGTATGATTGGACGTTATGCATGAAAGGGTTGCCTAACAACATGGCTGTGAAAGACAAAGACAAAGCTAAAGCACTTCACCGACTTTCCGCCCTCCATTTTTATGAGGGTGAATTTGTACTAAATACCATGTCTGGTCTGTTTTACCGACTGACTCCGGCGGCGAGTTATCTGCTGCGCTCTCTTGATGCTGGCGTGGAGATTGAGCAGCTTGCAGCCCTGATTCAGACCCGTTATGGAGTGGACCAAAAAACCGCAGTTCGCGATGTTGAGTTGTTGCTCAACCAGCTTGCGGAGGTGGGTCTCCTCGACCAGTCACAGGAATAATGAATACAATGAAAAATCAAATAAAAGCAGTGGCGGTTAGCGGCCTTCATCGGGGGGAAAATCCTCAACCAGGCGGGGCAGTCATTGCTAGTCTGCGTCGCGCCTTCCCGAATCTCCGTATTATTGGATTGTCTTATGACCCTCTGGAGAGCAGCCTTTATGGCCGAGGGGATTATCATCCTGATGCGGCCTATCTGATTCCCTTCCCTAGCGCGGGGGCTGATACGCTCTTGGAGCGCTTGGACATGATTCGCAAAAAGGAGGATATTGGCTTCGTGATCCCCTGTCTGGATTCTGAAATCGAAAATTTCACGGCCATCTACCCGAAACTTCAGGAACGGGGAGTCGAGTGCATTTTACCGACCGCGGGTTCGTTTGAAGCTCGGAGCAAATCAAACTTGTACGACTTTTGCCGCCGCATAGACATTCCGTCACCCATGACAAAAACGGCTATGGATCCATTGTCAGTTGAAAAGTGCGCGGAGGAAGTTGGCTACCCGGTCTATTTGAAGGGCAGGCTTTACCAGGCGCATCTAGCCAATTCAAAGGCAGAGCTTGCTGAGGCATACGATGGCATCGTAAAAGTGTGGGGTTGGCCGGTGATGATCCAAAAAGCCTTGGTAGGCGAGGAATATGACGTTACCGGCGTTGGTGATGGCGAAGGTGGCATAATCAAAAGCTGTACGATCAGGAAGCTTCTTCGCACCTCAAACGGCAAAGGGTTTGCCGGTATCGTAGTGGTTGATCCCGAGCTTGATCGCATGGCTCAACGCATTATCGGCGAGCTGCGGTGGGATGGCCCGTTCGAATTGGAATTCCTCAAAGTTCCGGGCAAACCTCACGTGTTGTTAGAAATCAATCCTCGCTTTCCAGCATGGATTGATTTTCCATCGCAAATTGGTTGCAACCTCCCTGCGCTACTTTTTGAACGCCTTCTCAAGCAAAAGCAGACCCTACTAAAAACATGCGTCGCTGGTCAGATGTTCATTCGTCACAGCATTGATCTCGTTGGAGATTTCACTGACTTTGTCGAAATGGCGAGTAGTGGCGAGCGTATTTTTACACCTAACATGGCACAACTCGAGAATATGCAATGAATCGCGATTATTTCCCACCAACAATCAGCAACGAGCTCGGGCGTCAGGCTCTTGACGCAGCAGCTGACCGAAACTTTTATGCACGTGGCACGAGTACGCCAACCTTATTCGAGATAGATGGTATCCCGGTTGCCTCGCTCGTCGGGCAATTCGGATCACCACTGTTCGTTTTTTCTGAGCACGGTCTGCGAGAAAAAGCACGGCGCATGCGTGAGGCTTTTAGAAGCCGTTATGAGAATACGCAATTTGCTTGGTCGTATAAAACGAATTACCTCAATGCAGTTTGCCAGATATTCCACCAAGAAGGCTGGATAGCGGAGGTCGTTTCAGATTTTGAGTATCACAAGGCTCGCAAACTTGGCATTTCAGGCAAGGATATTGTATTCAATGGCCCTTACAAACCTAGAAAAATTCTTGAAACTGCAATAGGTGAAAGAGCGTTGATTCAAATCGACAATTGGGATGAATTGAATCTCATTGAGGAGCTGACAAAACACATTAATCAGCCACTTGACGTCGGTATCCGTGTCTGGCTTGATGCAAGCATCAGGCCGATATGGTCAAAATTTGGATTCTCCGTTGAAAACGGTGAGGCAGGGCGCGCCGCAGAGAGAATCGTGAAAAATCCCAATCTTAGGCTCCATACATTCCATACACATATCGGAACGTACATTCTTGACCCCAACGCCTATCGTGTTGCGGTGACTAAGCTTGTGGCGCTCCGGGAGCAGATTCACATTGAGTACAAACACCTTGTGCCTTGCCTCAACCTTGGTGGCGGCTTTCCATCCCAAAGCTTGTTATATGGAATGGAAGGCCCAGCAGAGCGGGTGATCCTGCCCATCGAAGCCTATGCGGACGCAATCACGGAAGTTCTCAACCGCTTACCCGCAAAAAGGAGGCCTCAGTTGCGCCTCGAGAGCGGACGTTATTTGGTAGATGAGGCTGGTTATCTGTTGACATCGGTAGTTGCCACAAAGGGGATCCAGCGTCCGCTTGCCATCAATTCGAACCTGTCTGCATGGGATTATAAGGAACAGCTTCTTCTAGGCGAAGATGCGAGAGCAAGTTATGTCCTCGATGCGGGGGTGAACCTACTCTATACGACCACTTGGTACCAAGTTAACGCATTACCGTCACGCGCTATCAACGCACCACCCTCGCCCTCTAGGCTCTATGGCCCGCTGTGCATGGCAATTGATGTCATTCGATACAGCATTAATCTACCGCCTCTTGATGTTGGTGATATCGTCACGCTTCACCCAGTCGGTGCTTACAATATCTCTCAGTCCATGCAATTTATCACGTACAGACCTGCTGTCGTAATGATTGGAGATAACGGGAAGCCCGAGCTTGTTCGGGCGCGTGAAGTGCTGGAAGACGTCGACGGCACTGAACGACTGCCTGATCATCTAGGGAAAAGATAATGCCTACAAACCCGGAATCTGAGAGCGTTCCCTCGCCTCGGAAAGTTCAGGTTGCCATTGCTCGGGCAATGGCCGCCTTGCGCTACGTGCTTAGCTCTTTGCTTTTCCCCTTTGGCCTTTCCCTTGGAAGCATATTTTTCATTCCCCATCCTTGGATTGGCCTGATTTTATGGATTGCCCTGCTTTTTAATCCACGTTACGCAGCATTTGCCGTTTTGGGTCTAGCCATCGGGGCCATTGTCAAGCGGATGCTAAGAATTAGCGAGGCACCGAACCTTGGCGGAGGTCTAAAAGCGAACGCCATGCTGGCGGCCATTATGACGGGATGGATGACAGGCGCGCTTGATCTGTCTTGGAGCCTGCGACTGGGATTGGCAAGCGCCTCAGCAATTGTGGCAACTCTGTTGGCCGCCGCAATTATGCGCGTGGTTTCCAAAACCATCTTGCCGCCGCTTCTCTGGGGCTATTGTCTCGTTGCTGCCATGCTGTACAGTGTCTGCCCAGCATGCACTGTACTCTCGGCAAACGCCATGAGGCCTTGGCCCCAGCCAAATAATGCTATTGAGTGGGGGGGGAGCTTCCTTCGCTCAATGGGCTCGATTATGTACTCTCCCGAAATTGGGACGGGCGTGTTTGTTTGTCTGGCTATATTGCTTTGGTCGCGCACAATGTTCATCAGTGGTCTCGTTGGCTGGATAAGCGGCGTTGGTGTGGCGCTCGCTTTTCAGAATATGCATCTGACCTACCTCTGGCTGCCCGCATCATACAACTATTTTCTCACTGGTATGGCACTTGGTGCTGCTATGTTTCTGCCGGGACGGGTGAGTCTGTTGGTGGCTGCTGCTGGAGGATGTTCTGTTTCATTCTTTGCTTTGGTGCTGCAATACGCGATGCAGTGGTCTGCGACCTCCTATCTACCTATTTCTTCAGCCATCGCGATCTGGGTCGGCGCAGGTGCACTTTCTCTTGCTGGAGATCACCCTATCGTATCGCAAAACAATTTACCAGACATGCCTCCAGAGCAAGCATGGTGGCGCGTTGCGAATTGGACCCAAAGATTCGGGAAATCTAACCCTTTGTTCGCTGTTCCGGTGACTGGTGATCTGCAGGTCTCGCAAGGCTTCGATGGCAATCTCAGCCACAGGGGACCATTTCGTCACGCTTTGGATTTTCAGCGCCCTCAATCAGCCAACAAATCGATGTCGAGCCCGTCAATATGGGGGGCTCCGGTTACGGCGCCCGCTGCGGGAGTTGTTGAACGGACAAAAAATACGGTTCAGGACAATGTTCTTGGCATTTGTAACTACGCCAACAATTGGGGGAATTATGTTGTGATTCGACTTGATCAGGGCGGCTGGGCTTTGCTTTCTCATTTGCAAGAAGGGACGATTGCAGTCACCCCCGGTTCACGCGTGGAAACTGGAACCTATATCGGGCGCGTCGGTAACTCAGGGCGCTCGCCGATTCCACATCTTCATCTTCAGCTTCAGAGCTCACCGGAGCCCGGATCGCCTACGATTCCCTTTCGTTTGGCAAACTATCAGTCTGCCACTCATCCTGAGAGGCCTTTACTTTCCTGGAACGCAGCTGCTGTTCCAATCGAAGGGGATGTTGTTATGGCAGCCCCTCAAAACATGATGCTATATCGAGCACTGGTAAGCATCACTTCAGGGTCGGCAGTTTGGTCTGTAGAAACAACGGGGCATATTCCGCGAGCATTTAGGCAACGCAGGTCGGCCAAAGTGATACGCATCAATGTTGTTGTGGATGACTTGGGGCGGCACATTTTTAAGGCGGGATCGGATGCTTGGTGGAAGGCAGGGTCGGAAGGGCGATTGGTCTCCAGTATGGATCCGGATGCTTGGCGAGTAATAGAACTCAAGCGAGTAACATCTCCTTTTCTGAAGTTATTGGGGCTTGCAGCTCCGTCAATCCCTTATGCTGCAAAGACCGGGATGATCTGGAATGACATTGCACCAGATGCTATGGGAGGCTTGGCACACGCACTCACACTTTCTCTTGCTCCTTACCTTAGACAGCCATTTCAAAGGGTGTTCTGTGAATGCGTTTCAGAACCTGGGTCAGGCGGCGATGTGATCGAGATTGAGAGCCGGATGGGAGGGCAATCCGATAAGCTGCCATTCAGAGTGACTTGCCAGTTTGCAATGCTACGTGGCCCTGTCAGAATTCAGGCGGATTTCAAGGGCGGTTCGGTAATTTACTCGCTGCTGTCATTCGAGCCGGGCTTGGGTGGTGATGGCGATATTAATTTGGCAAACTAGTGGGCAGGGCTGTTCATGAGAAGTTGTTACCAATAGCCCTATGAATATTAATGCTTTTGTCTTACACTGGATTTCAGTTAAGTTGGTTAATACATACAAAGAGGGAGATAGCCGTAATGAATACTTTTACATTTAAAATGGCCCAGAAACTATCGGCAATGTCGCTTCTCGCTGCAGCCTGTGCTCTAGGCCCAGTTAGCACGGTCAACGCAGGCGATCTAGGTGCTGGCACGGTAGTGTTCGGAGGGTTTGATGCTAGGGAAAAGGCCTATTACCCCTATGTCGGTTTAATTCATAACTTCAGCGGCAATATCCTCAAGGATGGATTTCTTGCTCGAGTGGTGGGTTATGATGTCCATTATAAATACGACTCGGCTGTCGCGACCGACGGAACTGTAGACGCACATGCCACGGTGTTTGAGGCCATGGTTGGGTATCAGAAGGTCACAGAGTCATATGCCCTTCGGGGGTATGTAGGACTTGATTATGAGCATCATCGTTTGTCGCCCGATAATACCTTTGATTCGAATCGCGGAACCCATGTCGGGGGCAAGGTGCAAGGTGAGTTTGAAACCGATTTTGCTGCCCAAAATTATGTGGGTCTGATAGCAACTTATGGCTCAGCAGTAGACCGGTATTGGGTTCGTGCTCGCGCCGGGCGTGACTTTGGTGGATTCGTCGTTGGTCCGGAGGCTCTGGTCAAGGGAGACCGTGAATATAATGAGCAGCGGCTCGGCGCTTTCCTGATTTTGAGGAATGTTCTCCCCGCCCTGGTTACCGTTTCTGCCGGAGCTACGGATTCTGGAGATAGACGTGGAGGGGTGGGGCCGTATATATCCATGGAGCTTTCGACTACATTCTAATGCAAATTCCATTTTCATTAGCCACAAGCAATGTTGTCAGGCAAGATTCTGCTGACTTGTATTGGAGAGGGAGCTTGATCCTATCTTCAACTACGCTTCATCACCAAACGTAGTTTAGCGCTCTGGTTCTACAGATTTTCGTTAGTTGCAAGTCGAGGTCTCCGAAGGATTCAGCTTCTGATAAATTAATTTTAATTGAAGCGCATGTTGTGCGCTTGTCGATGGGGAGGTTCTAAATGCAAGTACTACAAAGAAATAGGATGGTCGCTGTTGCTGCTTTAGTGTTGCCGTTATTTTTTACTGGCTGCGCAGAAAATGTTCTTCGAGTTGCACCCCATGCGGAGCTTAAGGTTTTCGATCCTGTCTGGACGACGGCCTATATCACGCGAAATCACGGTTATCTCGTCTATGACACTCTGTTTGCGCTGGATGAGAATTTTGAGCCAAAACCGCAGATGGTGGATACGTGGGTGGTCTCGGAAGACGAGACGTCCTGGACGTTCAAGCTGCGCGACGGCTTGAAGTGGCACGATGGCACAGATGTGACCGCAGACGATTGCGTTGCATCGCTAGAGCGCTGGGGTAAACGCGATGGTGCAGGTCAGCAGTTGTTCCGTAACATAGAGAGCCTGACGGCGCCAGATGTCAGAACGATCAGTATGAAGTTGCGTGCCCCCAGTGGAGTTGTACTCGATTCACTGGCCAAGCTTTCGTCCAACGTGCCTTTTATGATGCCCAAGCGAATCGCCCAGACTGATCCTTTCAAACCCATTCAGGACCCGACTGGTTCCGGACCGTATATCTTCAAGAAAAATGAGTGGGTTCCAGAATCCAAGGTTGTTTATGTCAAAAACAAGAACTATATAGCGCGTTCCGAGCCGCTATCTCTGGCTTCAGGTGGCAAGTTAGGCAAGGCCGACCGGATTGAGTTTAATTATTACCCAGAGCCGGCTGCGGCAGCGCAGGCGCTGATCGAAGGCAAGGTTGATTATGTAGAGTCCCCTTCTACCAAACTCGTGCCAATGCTGGAAGATAAGAAGAATATTGTCGTCGCAACCACCGATCCGCTTGGCAATATCGCCATGGCCCGTTTCAATACGCTATTGCCCCCGTTCGACAATGTTGAAATCCGACGTGCCGCGACGATGGCGATGCAACAGGAAGACTACATGGCAGCAGCCCTTGGGGACCAAAGGTTTTGGAGAGTTTGCTACTCAGTGTTCCCCTGTGGCACCCCATTTTCCAATAACGCTGATAGCGAGGTTATGAAAGCTACCGATCTCGAGGCAGCGAAGAATGCTCTACAGGCAGCAAAGTATGATGGCACTCCAGTCGTAATCTTGAACCCGGTCGATAGTCCAGTTATATCAGCCTTTACGAAGGTTACGGCTGAAAAACTGAGCAAGATCGGTATGAACGTTGAAGTGCAGGACATGGATTGGGCAACGCTCACGGAGCGCCGTGCTAATCGTGGCTCAATCAAGGATGGCGGCTGGAACATGTTCCACACTTGGTGGCTAGCGGCTGATCTAATGGATCCGACAGCTATCGCTTTCTCTGGAGATCGTGATAGCGGTTGGTACGGCTGGCCGAAGGACGAGGAGCTCGAAAAGTATCGCGTCGCTTTTAGCAAAGCTCTCACTCAGGAAGATAAGAAGGAAATCGCCGCCAATGTACAGAAACGCCTTGTCGAGATTGGTGCTTTAGGTATTCTCGGACAATTCTTCGAGCCGGTTGCCTATAGTAGTAAGGTTAACGGCATTACAACGCCTGTCCAGTTCTACTGGAATATGTCAGTAGAATAACAGTTGTTGGCTTAAACTTCATCCAGTCGCTTCTGGATAGAAAACAACGGTATTGATGTCCAGTTTAAATTAGTCCAGTTTTCAAATGGGCTAATTTAAACTTTTTAACGGCTCGAATGGAGCGTTCGTGCAGGCCGTTTTTTTGCAAACGAGCGGAGGATTTCCTGCATAAACGAAGACATTTTCGAATGTCCTCTAAAAACCATTAAAGTATTAGTCCGTATCAAGCCAGTAATACTTTGGTTTCCCATTGCGCAGAACTATCGTCTTGGGTATCCCATATTTCTTTACTCCAAGTTTTAATACTAACTAGACCGTGTTCAAAAGTTTGCCTGCGATTATTTTCATATCTGTGTTGATATTGTTTTGAATAAGTAGCGTTTAGTTATATGGCAAAATAAGGAGTTTGTTTTGCGGCTTCTTATTCCTGATCCCAGTATAGCTCGGTGCCAAATCGTTCCATAAGAAAATCAATCAGAGCTCGAATTTTTAATGGTAAATTGCGTTTAGGTAGATAAAATACGTAAGAATGCTGATCAACGGGGATGTATTCTGATAGCGCTGACTTAAGGCGCTTGGCTTGAATATCTTTACCAATAATGAAGGTTGGCAGTAGCGCTAAACCAAATCCGCTTAATACCACTTGTGATAACGCTTCATCGTCATTGATGCGCAGTCTTCCTGAAACTGGTACAGAAACTTCTCCATCAGGCCCCAGAAAGCGCCATAAGCCTCTATCCCCAGAATGTATGTTTATGACTCACCAAATCTAGAGGGGACAGCGGTATGCCAAACTCTCTAAAGTAGTCTGGAGTGGCGCATAATGATTATCAGAATATTTTTTTGCATCAGTTAAAAATTTGGCTCTAATGTCATGGAAGGTGAATCGCTCACCGCCTTGTTCAGCCCATTTAATTTGTACTTGATTCCACATGGCCTTGAAGTCATGTATCAGAATAAGGTATATCTTGGAGAAATCTATTTATTCGCCATCAAGCGTATTTCATTCATAGCTTTAGTTGTACGTTCTGCAAGTTTTCGTACTTCACTTGCTACAACGGCAAAACCTTTACCAGCCTCACCCGCACGAGCAGCCTCAATCGCAGCATTAATGGCCAAGATGTTAATTTGCATTGCGATTTGGTTGATAGTATCAGCCACATTCAATATTTTTCGCATGTTCTCTTCATTGCGAACTACGTTAAGCTGATGAAGCTCTTTAGCGGTTCTCTCATCACTAATATCACGAATTGCTCCTGCAGAACGCAGGGCTACCCCAGAATCATTGCGAGCAGTAACAGCTCGTTCTCGAAACCACACATAGCCACGGCTAACGGTCTTCAGCCTATACTCAACATTGTAGGGAGTCTGTCCAGTACTATCGTTTAAATGAGCAGCAAATGCGTCCAACACTTGCTGTTTATCGTCAGCATGTGCCGAATTAAACCAACTATCCCAACCATTAGGAAAATCACCAACACTTTTATGACCTAAAAGCATTCTAAATTGGTTGGACCATTCGATTCTGCTATCTTTATGGTCGGGATTGCCATTGACCATATGAAGAACCCAAATACCTTCGGTAATAGCTAAGTTAGCAAGTTCTAGGTCTTCAAGTTTTTTCTTAACAGTAATTAACTCAGCATAGATCTTGTCTTGTTTGGTTTCATTGCTACTGGTATCTATTTTTAACATTAAAAATGATCACTATTCAAAATATTTGAGTGATTGTCCTACAAAATTTATGAATCACTTATACTTCTTAGAGAGTATAAGTCCAGTAAAAATGGTCGAGTTAAGTCATAAATTTGTCTAATAAATGAACGTTCAATAAAGCAGAGGCAGGATTTTCCTAAGTAAAGCAGGTAAAACCCCTAGAAAACACCCGCATAATTTGATTCATGCAAGTGTTTTGTTGTGAATATATCCTGCGTTAGGCACCTCTGTTGTCTCGGTTCGAGCCCCATCAGCCACCCAATTTCTCATTCTTCAAAATGATACATTAAGCATTTGAAATTATCTTCAAATGGCTGCGTATTAATACCCTTACTATCTTAAGGCTGATTTAGCTTTATCTGGCCTTAGCTTGATGTTAATCAAGGGCAATTACGTAGACTTAACGATAATGCGCGCTTAATTATTTTAGACAAACTCAAAGGAAGCATTTTCCTTATGGCTAATGAACTGTTTAATAATGGCAAACATATATGCGTAAAATTTAGTGATTTGTCAGATTCAGACAAATCGCAGGATGCGGTACAGTCTAACCAGTTTCTGATTGTGAGTGATGGGCATGGTGCGCTAATTGACCCAGGCGGCAACATGACCTATAACGCATTGATGATGGGCATGGGAAAGTATTTTCACTTTCGTAAGCTAAACTATATTTTTGCTTCGCATCAAGATCCAGATATTGTTGCTTCAATTAATAAATGGCTGATAGGCACCGAGTGTAAAGTGCTGGCGCCAGCAATATGGGAGCGTTTTCTGCCTCACTTTTGTAGTGTTGGTAGTACTGAGGACCGCATCATCGGTATCCCAGATCAAGGGATGAATATAAAACTGGGGAATGCGATTATTAAAGCTATTCCTGCACATTTTTTACATTCTGAAGGCAATTTTCAGTTTTATGATGTCACCAGTAAAATTTTGTTTTCTGGAGATTTAGGTGCATCTTTAGTGCATCATGATCTCGCAGCAGAGCCCGTGACTGATTTTGAATCACATTTGCCGACTATGCTGCCATTTCATCGGCGCTATATGACTTCAAATAAAGCTTGTCGCTTTTGGGCGCAGATGGCGCGCACATTGGATATTGAGTCAATTGTCCCACAGCATGGGCGAGCATTTGTTGGCAAATCTATGGTTAATCAATTCATCTCGTGGGTAGAAAATCTTGAGTGCGGTATAGATTTAATGACTCAGGATCATTATAAAGTGCCTTAAGTATCTTAGTCGACCCTGAACACCCCAGTTCAAGCAGCGAACATTTGAAGTGGAATTTAATATATATTTGAACTTTATTCACAAACATAGTCGCGACTGAAGAGGCTTTTGACATGAGACCAGAATCAAAAATTTCAGAATACACATTGACTTGGCTACTGGCGCCTCATGACCTTGATACCCCAGAGTTGGCTGATGACAGCGGTGTGGGGCGACTGCCTTATGGTTTGCCGCCAGAGATTGGTGAAGCTTGGATTGAATCTTTGGCACTAAGTGATGGGATTCAGTTATTTCGCGCGGTGCATTCGATGGAGGCTTCTGCAAAAGGTCAGCTAGTGACCATTCTTGATGTCGACACATCGTCCGAAGCGCCTGTTTTCTGCGCACAAATTATCTTGTATGGACGCAGTTGTCATTACGAGTATTGGCAGGGGCGTAATCGCTCACCAGTGGAAATTCTTGCAGGCCCTGGCCTTGATACCTTTCGCTACCATCAGGAATGGCGGGGAAGTGTCATGGTGGAAGGCGGTGTTACTTCTGAGATGAGGTCTGTTATTGTACCCAATGCGACCATGATAGCGCTACTGGGAGAATCCGTGGCGATGGATTTGATTGACCAAATAGGCTTGAGCAAGAAATGCCCTACGGTGGTACGTCCCGTGCCATTTTATGTCAGCGCTCCACTGCGGGAATGTTTGTCTGGACAGTTTTCTGGTTTGGTGCGCAAGCTCTACGCTCAGGCTCGGGTACTGGATTACTTGTCCGCACTGCTTCAACATTTTTCTAAGGATCATGTAACTCATGAATGCCCTCATCGCAAGAGCATTCATGAGTTACATGATGACTTACTTAGTCTTGAAGGCCGTGTGCCTACCTTGGGTGAACTTGCCAAGAAGTACGGCATGTCAGTGCGGCGATTGAATGAGGAGTTTGCTGCCGAATACGGTAAATCAATCTTTAATTTTGTGACCGATTATCGCCTAGAGCAGGCGCATATATCGCTACTAATCGGGGAGATGCCCATGAAGGTAGTGGCTGCGCGTCTCGGTTATTCTCATGTTAATCACTTTATTGCCGCTTTCAAGCATAAGTTTGGCTATACACCTGGCAGTTTGCACAAAACCAAGTCTAAAATGATCAGTGTAGGATAGCGCAATAATAAGTAGCTGCAACTGGCGTGCGTCTCTTTTTAAGCGTGCATCCTTAATCAGCCTCAGAATTTTGCTCATCAGGGGATAATTGAGTCGCAAGAGGATTCAAGTAGATGCTTGTATTAATCAATGGCCCGCCACTGCGGGCTTTTTTGCATTTTTTCGTAGAAAATAACAATTAAAGCGTAGAAATGAGCTAAGCATACCAGAATCTTATGGGGATAAGATACCAAGACATTACTTTGGATTAAGAAGAAAAATGTCTATCTCAGTAAGCAAAAGGAAATATAACGGATTTCCTGAAGAAAAATCTATCCTGCTTTTCGCGTTGTTGGGCATGTCTGGAATGGCAATGGCTCAACCAGACGCGGGTACGTTGCTTAACCAGCAGCAGCGCCAGCAACAGCAAAAGCTACCTGAAAGATTGCCTGAAACAGACTTAGAGCAAATACGGCCCGCACTAAAATCAGTGCCAGGAGAAAAGGTCCTGATCAAGTCTATTCGTTTTACTGGCGCCACAAAACTGGCACCAGAAACCGAGTTGCAAGAGGTGGTCAAGGATGCAATCGGTAAAGAGCTTGATTTTTCAGGGCTTAGCCAGATGGTGCAAAAGGTCACGCAACACTTGCATGATCGCGGATGGCTACTTGCAGAGGCTTATCTTCCACGTCAGGACGTGACAGAAGGCGTGATTGAAATTGTGATTAGAGAAGGCCGTCTCGACACAAAAGGTGGAGGTTACCGAGTCAGGCAGACAGGCATGCTCGAATTGCTCATTGACCCCGAGCGTTTGAAAGCCATCGCTGTTGCAGCACAACCTGCTGATGAACCGCTTCGCAAAGAAAACCTGGAACGAGCCGTTCTATTGATGAACGATCTGCCAGGCATTACTGCCAAGGCTAGCATGCAACCAGGTAAAACGCCTGGAACAACCAGTATCGTCATTGATGCGAAAGAAGGCGCGATGCTAACGGGTGGCGCTTGGTTGGATAACAATGGCAACCGAGATACGGGTGCGATTCAATACAACGTTGCAGCTCAAGCAAACGCCCCATTACGGATGGGTGACCAGTTCACAATTAATTACACGCATGCCGAAGGTTTGGATCTTGGCATGCTAGGCTACAGCGTGTCGTTGGGAGATCGTGGGCTAAAACTGGGTGGTTTTGTTAGTCGGATGGAATACGACATTATTCGCGGTGTAGGTAAAGACGCTGGGCTGAATGGTACCTCTACAACCTCAGGGTTGAATGTTAGTTACCCTTTCATCCGCACACGAGATACTAATCTTTACGGCTCGGTGGGCTACACCAACAAAAAACTGATCGATGACTCTACGGCAGGGAAAATTCGTGACCGTGAGCTTAATCAATTAGGGGTCACGCTCTCGGGTAATCATTTTGACACAATCGGCGGTGGCGGCATGACTGGCTGGAATGTCGGCCTGACGCAAGGGGATGTGGATTTATCGGATTCACCAACAGACGAGCAAAATGATGCATTGGCTTATCGTACACAAGGGAGCTTCAACAAGTTAAGTTTTGGGGTGCTTCGGCTTCAGCAATTACGTAATCGTCTTACGTTTTACGGCAATTTAACGGGTCAATACGCTGGCAATAATTTGGACTCATCCGAAAAATTTATTTTGGGTGGGCCTAATGGTGTACGTGCCTATCCAGGTAGCGAAGGCTTAGGAGATTCAGGCGTATTGGCTAATATGGAGTTGCGCTACGACATTCCAGGGAATGCTCAATGGGGCGATTTTCAGTTAGTAGGCTTCTATGATGTGGGCAGGATTAATCTCCATAAAGAATCCAACGGCATCCCGATTAGTACAGCAACCAACAGAAATGAGTACAGCTTGTCTGGCTGGGGGATGGGGGCAACTCTTTCTAAGAGTGGTAGCCACATGTTGCGTTTGGTGTGGGCGCAAAAAATTGGCGATAATCCTGGCAGATCAGTCAGCGGGATGGATGCTGACGACAAAAATGACCGTTCTCGTCTATGGGCGCAGGCCATGCTATGGTTTTAAACGCGGTAGATTTAAATGCGGTAGTCCTGAATCCTACGGGTCTAGATTCTGTGGTTTTAAATCCACAGGAAGTCATGAATCAGGCAGAAGCCTTCTTCGCAGCGGGTAATTTGGAAGAAGCCGAGCGAAACTATATGCAGCTGGCGGATAAGCCTGGGTGGTCTGCTGAGGCAAAAAACCGTCTTGGCATTATTGCAGGGTTTCAGGCTAAGTTGAGTGATTCTCGACAATATCTAGCATCAGCGGTCAGCGATGCACCTGACCGCGTGGACATCAGGCAAAACCTGCTATTGACCTTAGAGCGGCTAGGCGCCTCGAACGACGCGCTAGAACAGTTGCTAGATATTGGTGTGGTGCAATACAACAGTAATGACTATCAGGGCGCGGTAGAGTCTTTTGCGCGTGGTTTAGCATTTCGGCCAGGCTGGCCGCGTGCTTGGGCAAACTTGTCAGCAGCGCTAGAGGCTAACCATCAGCTTCCAGCCGCATTAAACTTATTATTCACCCACATGATGGCGTTAGAGGGGAAATCTGCTGAATTGACAGCGCTCCTTTCAGCGTTTATCAGCGCCTATGCACAAACACTAGAATCCACTGAAGCTCCTTTAATTGACGCTGATAAAGTTGAAGCTGAAAAAATTAAAACTGAAGAGGTTAGGGCTGGAGAAGTTAAGGTAGACAACAGCCAAGAAATTTACCCTATCGATAACGACAACCTCGCCAGCGCAATCAATACCTTAGGCAATATCGCGCGCTATACAGGCAATGTTGATTTAGCGCATCGTGCTTATGCGTTCGCACTGACCCTGAAGCCAGACTTTCCTGTGTTCAAGCAAAATTTAGCACAGGTTCAGCTTTCCGTTGCCAATTTTGAGCATGGCTGGAAAAACTACGAAGCAAGATTAGGTATTTTCGACTCCACCCCTGAGCGCGAGCTATCCCAGCCGCTATGGAATGATGAATCGCTTGCAGACAAAACCCTGCTACTTTGGGCTGAGCAAGGGTATGGAGATACGATTCAAATGCTCCGATACGTTCCTATCTTGGCAAAAAAAGCGCAACGTATCCTGCTTGAGCTGCCATTAGAATTAGCACGCCTAGCCTTTAACAATTTCGCCTATTTAAACAATGTAGATGTCTTGCCTAGGCATGCATATAGAACCCATGTGCTTGGCAACCCAGCGTTTGACTATCACTGTCCATTGATGGGAATACCACATCGGCTAAAAGTTGGGCTAGACGATATTGTAGGTGCCCCGTATTTATTAGCTGATGAGCAAGATATGGTTCGCTGGCAATCTTGGCTGCAAAAGGGATCAGCCAGCCAAAATGCCTTGCGTATCGGCATTGTTTGGGCTGGCAGGCCAACGCACTCAAGAGACCAGGTTCGCTCGCTCGGGTTGGCGCAATTAGCCAGTGTCCTTAAGCATCCTGGTATCAATTGGATCTCGCTCCAAGTGGGGCGCAAGCAAGCGCAGGATATGGAAACCCTTCAAGGGCTCGATTTTTTTGACCCGACCGATGCGCTCAGGGATTTTGCCGAGACGGCCGCACTGATATCGCAATTAGATGGGATAGTCAGCGTAGATACAGCCGTGACCCACATTGCGGGCTCGCTAGGTGTGCCAGCGGCAGTGATTCTGCCTGCGGTTTCTGATTGGCGGTGGATGCACGAACGCAACGACACCCCGTGGTACGAAAGCCTCACCTTGTTCCGTCGTCCTGACGATGGGCCTTTGCCAGACGCATTATTGCAGTCGGTGAACGCATGGCTAGACAAGCTTACTTTAAGTAAAACAAGCGCGGTTGATTCTTAATTAGACCATTATTTTTAATGGATAGCATCTTGGCTATTACATTATTCCCTCCTATCGCAGGGGGAGGGTTGGGGTGGGGGTAGATTTTGTAGGGTGGGGTTAAACCCCACGCGTGAGCGTTGAAAATTGCGCAATGGCAACACGTGGGTCACCAGTGCCCCACCCTACATGTTGGCAATTGTGGTTTGTTTTAAATAGGGAATGTTTGTCGGTAAAAGGGCATGTTTTGTCGCGATATAAGCCGCGCTTGTCGCTGCATTATTTCGTAGAAAATACCTCATAAGGTCGTAGAAAATGCCTGAATAATCAGGCTTTTAAGCTGGTAGGATAAAAGTATCTTGAATTTGGGTAATGTTTTCTAAAGATTGAGGAATACGCCTGACCACGAGCAACACAGGCGCGCCGCAGTTGGTGAAAACTCAATACCCATTGGTTGAATATCTGGGAGTGGCAAAATGAACAAAGTTTACCGATTGATATGGAGCGAAATTGTAAGTGCTTGGGTGGTCGTTGCCGAACACGTCAAGGCGCGGGGCAAGCGTGCTTCTAGCAAAATGGGCCATGTTCATGGCGGGGGTGCCATGGCAGTATTTGCGTTGGCGGGCGGTATTGCGCTCTCGGTCAACTTGGCCTATGCCGCGCCACCTGCGGCCAACCAGCTGCCTACTGGCGGGCAAATTGTAGGCGGCGCTGCCGCTGGCAACATCGCCGCCAGTGGTAACACCATGACAGTCACGCAGAACAACCAACGCATGATTGCCAACTGGCAAAGTTTCAGCGTTGGTAAAGACGCCACTGTACAGTTCAACCAACCTTCAGCCTCCTCTATTGCCCTTAACCGCGTGGTGGGGCAAGACCCTAGCCAGATTATGGGTCGCCTTAATGCTAACGGTCAGGTGATGCTGATTAACCCGTCTGGCATCGTTTTTGGTCATGGTAGTCAGGTCAACGTTGGCGGGCTGGTGGCCTCTACACTGGCGATTTCTGACGCCAATTTTAACGCGGGCAAATACAGCCTGGCACAAGGTGCTACGCCTGCGGGCAGCATCAGCAATGCTGGCACAATCACCGTCCCGGCGGGTGGTGTTGTTGCGCTGGTGGCGCCTTCGGTTGAGAACACAGGCGCTATCTATACCCCACAAGGCAGCACTGCACTTGCGGCAGGCACTTCGGTTGATCTTGACTTTGGCGGCGATGGCCTGATTACTGTGCGTGTGAATCAATCTACGCTAGATGCGCTTGCCAAAAATGGCGGCCTGATTCAGGCGGATGATGGCTACGTGATTCTGACCGCTGGCTCAGCAAAACAGATTTTAGCGGGGGCTGTGAACAACAGCGGCATTATTCGCGCGCAAGGCATTACTCGGCAAGGTGGCCGTATTGTGCTTGATGGCGGCACTGTCACTAACACAGGCACCCTAGACGTCAGTAGCCAACACCACGCGGGTGGGCAGATTCAGGTAAGCGGCAACACGGTTAATTTAGGTGGCACCCTCAAGGCCTCAGGCACCACGGGTGGTAGCGTACAGGTTGAAAGCCTAGACCAGCAGATTGTAACTGCACAGATACTCGCACAGGGCAATAGCGGCGCGGGCGGCAGTATTAACCTTGCCAGCATGAGTAAAATCATCATTGATTTCCCTGCGGGTGAAGCCAAAGGGCGTTTAGATGCCTCTGGCGCTACCGATGGCGGCAGCATTCACCTGAGTGGCCTCTCTTTGCAGTTCACCAATGCGCTTCTTAGCGTGGCGGGCGAGGCAGGCGCGGGCGGTGACATTGCGCTGGATGCTACAGGCGGCATTAACGTGGCAGACAGCACATTAGACGCAAGTGGAGAAACCAAGGGCGGCAATATCCAGCTCGCTGCTGGTGCAACCCCCAACCCTAACACCCCTGCGCCGTTTCCAACAGACATCCCCACTAACATCGCGCTCACTGGCTACACCATGTTGCGTGTAAACAGCCGCCGTGGGCAAGGCGGTAACCTAGACCTAGAAGCGATAGGCGGCAACCTCAACCTGGAAGCAGATACCGACCTGGAAGCCAATGGCGAAACTGGAGGTAGCCTCACACTAACAGGATATGTGGTAGGCACAGGTGGCACACTACAAGCCAATGGCGCTACCAATGGCATGGGCGGTATGGGCGGCACTATTCAGGTGAACGCCAGCCAAGCATTAATCGACACTGGCAACATGCAAGCCACTGGCGACACTGGCGGGCACATTCAGCTTAACGTCCACAATTTGATTGAAGCTGGCCAGCTTGATGCCAGCGGCATGACGCAAGGCGGCAGCATTGTCATTAACGCCAGTGGTAGCGTAGAGCAAATGTACGCCGCCAGTTTGAAGGCAGATGGCGGCGTGAATGGCGGCAGCATCCGCATCACTGCGGCGGGCAAAGCTTATCTCTCTGGTAGCGAGAGCGCCAACGGCGCGGCTGGCTTGGGCGGTAGCATTGCGTTGACCGCGCCAGACCTCAGCTTGGTAGGCGCGCGCGTGCATGCCGATGGCGCGCTTGGTGGCGGCTTAATCCGCGTAGGTGGTGGCTGGCAAGGCGGCGATGCAGACCTCACCAACGCGCTTACTACAGACGTGAACACCAGCAGCTTGCTCACAGCCAACGCCACACAACAAGGCCATGGCGGCACGGTGGTGCTGTGGTCTGAAAACCACACCACCTTTGCGGGTGATATTGAAGCCAAAGGCGGCGCGGCAGGCGGCAACGGCGGCCAGGTGGAAATCTCTAGCCACGATACGCTAGGCTTTGCTGGCAAGGTCACTACCGCAGCGCCCAATGGTGCCAATGGCAGCCTGCTGCTAGACCCACGCAACCTGAATATTGAAACCACAGTCACCGCGGCCATCACCAAGCTAGAGCTCACTTATGCCAATCCGAAAAGCAACGACTACTTTGGGAATCAGGTAAAAGTATTGGCTAACGGTAACATCGTGGTTGCTAACTATCTCGATGACAGCGTAGCTCCCGACAGCGGCGCCGTGCGGCTATACAAGCAAGATGGTACGCTGCTGAGTACTTTGACTGGGAGTGCAACCAATGATTACGTCGGTATGAGTGGCATCATTGCGTTGACCAACGGTAACTTTGTTGTAGGTAGCTATATATGGGGCGGCAATAAGGGCGCGTCCACTTGGGTCAACGGCACCACTGGGTTGACTGGCATGGTCAGTGCCGCGAATAGTTTGGTGGGCAGCACCGCTAATGATCGTGTTGGTCTGTCTGGTATCGCACTTGCCAACGGAAATTATGTGCTTAACACTCAAGCTTGGGCCAGTTATAGGGGTGCGGTCACTTGGGGCAGCGGCACAGTTGGGGTGAAAGGCACCATCGATAGCACCAACAGCTTGGTAGGCAGTAGTACCTACGACAGTATAGGGAATTATGGAGTTGTTGCGCTCAGCAATGGCAACTATGTCGTGAAATCGACAGCATGGGGCGCGAGTAGCAATGACACTAACACTGGCAAAGGTGCAGTGACTTGGGGCAATGGCGCAAGTGGAGTGAAGGGGTATGTTAGCAGCACCAATAGCGTGGTCGGTAGCGTTAATGGAGATCTGGTGGGTGATGGTGTTTTTAACGAGCTCTCTAACGGCAACTATGTGTTCAGTTCATTTCGTTGGAACAGTCGCAGAGGCGCGGTCACTTGGGGTAGTGGCACTAGTGGGGCGGTTGGGGAGGTTGGCGCTAGCAACAGTTTGGTGGGCGTTAATGTCAACGACTACGTGGGGCAAAGAGTAACATCACTCAGTAATGGCAACTATGTGGTGACCTCGATCATGGTCAATTACCTTGGGGCATCAACTTGGGCTAACGGCGCAACTGGGATCACAGGCAGCGTGACCAGCACTAACAGCTTAATGGGCACAAGTACCAGTGATTATGTAGGGAGCACAGTTACAGCGTTAAGCAACGGCAATTATGTAATAGGTTCATCTAGCTGGAGTGGCTACAAGGGTGCTGCCACCTGGGTGAACGGCACGGTGGGTATCACAGGCGCCATTAGCAGTGCTAATAGCTTGATAGGGTCAGCTGCTAGTGATTACGTGGGTTATAACGTAATAGCACTCACTAATGGTCATTATGTGACGAGTAGTCAATACTGGAGCGGTAATAAGGGGGCTGTCACCTGGGGTAATGGTACCAGCGGGGTGACGGGTGTTGTATCCAGCAGCAACAGCCTAGTGGGCGATGTTACTAACGCGAATGCAGGGCTTTATCTAAAAGCGCTCACTAATGGCAATTACGTGGCGGCAACGCTTGGCTATGGTACAGGCACTACCATGCAATATGGCAAGGGTGCGGTGACTTGGGGTAACGGTGCGACTGGGATAACGGGCACCGTCTCCAGCGCCAATAGCCTAGTGGGCGCGAGTGCAGGTGATCGCATAGGGGGGATGGAGGATTCTAATGGTCTAGTTGCACTTACCAATGGTAACTATGTGGTGGTGTCAACTCGCTATGGCTCTAACGGCAACGCGACTGGACCCGGTGCGGTAACCTGGGGTAACGGCGCGACTGGGACGACGGGCATCGTCTCCAGCACCAATAGCCTAGTGGGAAGCGGTAGCAATGACCGAGTAGGCTATATGGGCATCACCGCGCTGACCAATGGCAATTATGTGGTGGTGTCGCCCTTTTGGGGTAGCAGTCAGGGCGCCGTCACTTGGGGCAGCGGCACCAGTGGGGTAACAGGTATTGTATCTGCCAGCAACAGCCTGGTGGGTAGTGCCAATGAAATGTTGACATGGACAGAAACTGGAGCAGTGCCTGTCTATGCTCTTGCTAATGGCAACTATGTGGTGGTAAGCCCCAAATGGGGGGGGAATGGCACAATCAGGCAAACTAAGGGTGCGGTGACTTGGGGCGATGGTGCGATTGGGGTAAAAGGGACAATAGACGCAACTAACAGCTTGGTAGGTAGCGCGTATGGAGATAGGCTAGGAGATAGAGAAGGCTCCCAGAATGAACCAATAGTAGCGTTGGCTAACAGCGATTTTTTTGTGAAGTCTGGAAATTATAATGTCAATCAGGGCGCCATTACCTGGATGAGCGGGGTGGCGGCGACTGTGGGTACTGTCAATACTACCAATAGCTTAGTCGGAAGCGCTAGCGATAGGATGGGTGATCAGTGGTCTGATAAAGTGTTTGCCATCGGTAACTCTTTACTGGTTGCAAATGATGTTGCCGATAATGTTCAGTATAACTCTGGACGCGTGGTGATACTTTCTGGGCCATCGTCGTTTACCAACCCGATGACTTACGGCACCAATAGCGGTGCTGATAACACGATTACCGCGAGTGGTATTGTGTCGTTATTAAACGCGGGCACTAACGTGACCTTGCAGGCAAGCAACGACCTGACGCTAAACTCAGCCATTAGCGCCAATAACACCTCTGGCAACGGCGGCGCGCTCAACCTTGCGGCTGGGCGCTCTGTGTTGCTTAACGCCAATATCGTTACCGATAACGGTGACCTGAATATTATCGCTAACGACACGGCGGCACATGGCGTGGTCAATGCTGACCGCCAAGCAGGCAGTGCAGTGGTGACGATGGGGGCAGGTACCAGCATTAACGCAGGTACGGGTGCGGTGAATATTCAGTTGCTCAATGGCGCAGGCAATACTAACAACACCAGCGGTGAGATTACCCTGCGCGACATAACGGCAGGTAACATTAGCGTGGTTAACAGTGGCGGCACGGGTGGCGTAACACTGGCGGCTGGCGCACTGACTGCCAGCGGCACGGGCAATGCGCTTGTGCTTTCAGGAAAAACCTTCACTAACAGCTCCAGCTCGGCAGCGGCAGCGCTTGCAGCCGCCAATGGCCGCTGGCTGGTGTATACCGATGGCCCAGGCAGTGTGACCAAAAACGGCCTCACTTCGGCTTTCCGTCATTACAGCGCGAGCTACGGCACTTATGCCCCTGCTAGCGTAACAGAAACTGGCAAGGGCTTTATCTACGCGAGCGCAGCAGGTGCGCTTTCAGTAGCCACTACATTGGCAAGCGGCACCGCCAGCAGTAGCTATGGCGACACGCCTACCGCTAGCTATGGTTACACACTCACAGGCTTTGCCGATAGCGAAGACAGCGCCAGCAATATTGGTATCAGCGGCACGGCGACTTATAACGGCCCTACCGCCACTAGCGCGGCAGGCAGTTACACGGTGAGCTACCAAAACGGCCTTAGCAACACCGCTGGCTACACCTTTAGTAGTGGTACTGGGCTTGCTTACACCGTGAATAAACGCGTGGTGACGCTAACGGGCAGCCGTGCCTACGATGGTGCGGCGACAGCAGCGGGCAGTATTTTATCGGCTTCTAACATCGTTGGTAGCGATGCACTGAGCTTTAGTGGTAGCGCAACCTTGGCAAGTAAAAACGCAGGCAGCCAAAATATCACCAGTATTAGCGGCCTAACATTGGGCGGCACCAGTTCTGGTAACTACACGCTCACAGGGGCGACTGGTAGCGTGACGGTGAGCAAAAAAGCCGTGACCCTCACAGGCACTGGCATCGATAGAACCTACAACGGCGGCCTCACTTACACCACCACAGCGGGTGACCTCACCACGCTAAGCGAGCAATTAGGCGTCAGCGGTGATACGGTCACGGCAGCCACACAAGCCTACACAGACAAAAACGCAGGTGGAAGCAAAACCGTGACGATAGGCAGCGCGACCATTAGTGATGGTAACTCTGGCAATAACTACACCATTACTTACGCGAATGGCAACACGGGTATTATTAGAAAAAAAGCGGTGACGCTCACGGGGGCGGCGGCGACTAAGACCTATGATGGACTCACGAGCTACACCACCACGGCATCTGATCTGACTGCACTCAGTGGTCAGCTAGGGGTTTCAGGTGACACGGTTACCGCAGCCACCCAAGCTTACACCAACAAAAACGCAGGCACAGGCAAAGCGGTTTCAGTGAGTGGTGCGACCATTAATGATGGTAATAGCGGCAACAATTACACCATTACTTACGCTAATGGTAATAGTGGTGTGATTAACAAAAAAGCGGTGACGCTCACTGCGCAGGCGGCGACTAAAACCTATGATGGTGCCCTCACTTACACCACCACAGCGGGTGACCTCACCGCGCTAAGTAGTCAATTGGGCGTCAGCGGTGACACCGTCACGGCAGCTACCCAAGCCTACGCAGACAAAAATGCAGGCACAGGTAAAACCGTGACTGTAAGCGCTGCTACCGTGAATGATGGCAATAGCGGTAACAACTACACCATTACCTATGCAAATGCTACGAGCGGTGTGATTAATAAAAAAGCGGTGACGCTCACTGCGCTGGCAACCACTAAAACCTATGATGGCGGCCTCACTTACACCAACACAGCGGGTGACCTCACCTCACTAAGTGGTCAATTGGGCGTCAGTGGTGACACCGTTACCGCAGCCACCCAAGCGTATAGCGACAAAAATGCAGGCACAGGCAAAACCGTGACACTAAGCGCTGCCACCGTGAGTGATGGCAATAGCGGCAATAACTACACCATTACCTATGCGAATGGTGCGAGCGGCACTATCAGCAAAAAAGCGGTGACCCTCACAGGGGTAGCGGCGACTAAAACCTATGATGGTGACCTCACTTACACCACCACAGCGGGTGATTTAACTACGCTAAGTGGGCAGTTAGGCGTTTCAGGTGACACGGTTACTGCCGTAACGCAAGCTTACACCAACAAAAATGCAGGCACAGGCAAAGCGGTTTCAGTAAGTAGCGCGACCATTAACGATGGTAACAGCGGCAACAACTACACCATTACCTATGCGAATGGTGCGAGTGGTGTGATCAACAAAAAAGCGGTGACGCTCACCGCGCAGGCGGCGACTAAAACCTATGATGGCGGCCTCACCTACACCACCACAGCGGGTGACCTCACCGCGCTAAGTGGTCAATTGGGCGTCAGTGGTGATACCGTCACGGCAGCTACCCAAGCCTACACAGACAAAAATGCAGGCACAGGCAAAACTGTTACAGTGAGCGGCGCTACCATTAGTGATGGCAACTCAGGCAATAACTACACCGTTACCTACGCCAACGGCGCAAGTGGTGTGATTAACCAACTGGCGGTTACGCTCACAGGCAGCCGTGATTACGATGGTACAGCAACGGCTGCGGGTGGAATTATATCAGCCGCTAACAAGGTAAGCGGTGACACACTGAGCTTTACTGGCAATGCAACGTTGGCAAGTAAGAACGCAGGTGTGCAAAATATCACCGATACCAGTGTGCTAACTTTGAGTGGCACGGATGCGGGTAACTACACGCTGACAGGCGCGAGCGGTAACGTAACGGTGAATAAAAAAGCGGTGACCCTCACAGGGGTGGCGGCGACTAAAACCTATGATGGTGACCTTACTTACACCACCACAGCGGGTGATTTAACTACGCTCAGTGGTCAGTTAGGCGTTTCAGGTGACACTGTTACCGCCGCAACGCAAGCTTACACCAACAAAAACGCAGGCACAGGCAAAGCGGTTTCAGTGAGTGGCGCGACCATTAGTGATGGTAACGGCGGCAACAACTACACGATTACTTATGCAAATGGTAGTGGTGGGGAAATCAGCAAAAAAGCAGTCACACTCACAGCACTAGCGGCCAGCAAGACCTACGACGGACTCACAAGCTACACCAACACAGCGAGTGACCTCACCGCGCTAAGTGGACAATTGGGCGTCAGCGGCGACACCGTTACCGCAGCCACCCAAGCGTATAGCGACAAAAACGCAAGCACAGGCAAAACCGTCACCCTAAGTGGCGCCACCATTAGTGATGGCAACTCAGGCAACAACTACACCGTGACTTATGCCACCAACAACAGCGGAGAAATCAGCAAAAAAGCACTCTCTGTGAGCGGCATCACGGCCTCAAACAAAGAGTATGACGGCACGACTGCCGCCACCCTATCAGTAGGCTCAGCCGTATTTGGCGGCAAAGTCACAGGAGACGACCTCAGCATAGACACAGGCGTTCTCAGCGGCAGCTTTGCCGATGCAAACGCAGGCACCAGCAAAGCCGTGAACCTGACAGGCGCCACCTTGAGTGGCACTGACGCAGGCAACTACACCCTGAGTGGCGTAGGCGGTGTCACCGCAGACATCACCAAAAAAGCCTTAACAGTCACCGCCACCGATGCAGCCCGCACCTACGATGGCACAAACTGGACAGGCGGTAACGGTGTAAGCTATAGCGGCTTTATTGCTGGTGAAGACGACACCGCACTCGGCGGCACACTCGCCTATGGCGGCACCGCACAAAGCAGCCGCAACGCAGGCACCTATACATTGAGCGCAAGCGGACTCACCTCAGGTAACTACAACATCAGCTACGTAGGTGGCAACCTAGTCACCAGCAAAAAAGCAGTCACACTCACAGCACTAGCGGCCAGCAAGACCTACGACGGACTCACAAGCTACACCAACACAGCGAGTGACCTCACCGCGCTAAGTGGTCAATTGGGCGTCAGTGGAGACACCATCACCGCAGCCACCCAAGCGTATAGTGACAAAAATGCAGGCACAGGTAAAACCGTCACCCTAAGTGGCGCCACCATTAGTGATGGCAACAGCGGCAACAACTACACCATTACTTACGCTAACGGTAGCAGTGGCGAAATCAGCAAAAAAGCACTGACAGTCAGCGGCATCACCGCATCAAACAAAGAATATGACGGCACCACCACCGCCAGCCTATCAGTAGGCTCTGCCGTATTTGGCGGCAAAGTGACAGGAGACGACCTCAGCATTGACACAGGCGTTCTCAGCGGCAGCTTTGCCGATGCAAACGCAGGCACAAGCAAAGCCGTGAACCTGACAGGCGCCACCTTGAGTGGTACTGACGCAGGCAACTACACCC
>JAURWJ010000077.1 GCA_030655015.1 Methylotenera sp.
TCTCAAAATAATATTTAATATATGCATGGAAGTTATCGCGAATAAATTCGCGCTTACTTTATCATCGCTGCAGGTTTAACTGCTGTGGTTTCTATGGGCAACAAAATCGTAAAGCAGGTATTGCCTGGTTCACTTTCACATTCAATCATGCCGTGATGTTGCGTAATAAAAGTTTGCGCTAAGGTTAAACCTAAGCCTGAGCCGCCCTCAGAACCTGATACTAATGGGTAAAAAATGCGGTCGCGAATGTCGGCTGGGATGCCAGGACCATTATCAATAATTTCTAGCTTAATGG
This sequence comes from Methylotenera sp., assembly GCA_030655015.1. Classification (GTDB taxonomy): domain Bacteria; phylum Pseudomonadota; class Gammaproteobacteria; order Burkholderiales; family Methylophilaceae; genus Methylotenera. Next base: position 296 of record JAURWJ010000077.1, read on the forward strand.
CGACACGGTAACGCTTTCTTGCCAGCGTGACTTGCCGTTCAGCACGTGTTCTAAAGGTGATCTGGCTGGCTGGCGTTTTATGCGCTTGCATGGCTTGCACCGCGTTGCGTGCAATATTTAAAACGGCCTGAATCAGTTTTTCGCGGTCACCAATCAATTCGGGAAGGCTTAAGTCATAGTCACGCTTGATTAGTATTGATTGAGGGGACTCTGCAAGCAACAGGCTTCTTACGCGTTCTAATACCTCATGAATATTGGTCGGTTGGTACTTTGGCATGCGATGCGGGATAAGCAGTCTATCCATCAGCATTTGCAGTCTGTCTGCCTCTTTAATAATCACTTGCGTATATTCACGCAGGCTGGGTGACGGTAGTTCGTGCTCAAGCAGTTGCGCGGCACCGCGTAGGCCTCCAAGCGGATTGCGGATTTCATGCGCTAAATTGCGCAATAGTTCGGCATTGGCTTGTTGTTGAATTAACATGCGCTCTTCACGCGCGATACGCAGTTGCGCATCCATCGGTTGAAATTCTAAAATCAAACTGGCGACAGGGGATTCGATGGGGGTGACGGTGCAGGTGACAGCAAAGGAATGATGCCGATGGGTGCTAATGGTAAACTCATGCTCACGAAACGGGCTTTGCTGTTGAATGGCGTTGTTGATGGCGAGCATGAGGATGCCGCAGTCTGGAAACACCTCGCTCATTTTCTGCCCAATGACTTGGTTGGCGCTAAAGGCAAAGATAATCTCAGCACCAGGGTTCATATAGACCACGCGCTGATGATCATCCAGCAAGATAATCGCGGTGGCTAAATGCTCTAGCCCTGCAAAGTGGTCAGGCGTTGATTGAACCATCGTAGTATTGCATCCATTGTTATCGCAGATTTCCCCTTAGGTGGATTTCAACCTTATGCGAGCGCTATGAGTTCGCATCCTAAAAGAATATCTGAGATTATCAGTAATAATACTATGAATAAAGCAAAAGTTGAGCCAACTAAAAGTGCGGCGGCAAATTGACTTGATATGGCTACCTTAGAGAATCCAGTTCTTTTTGCAGGAGTTGTATATTCTTTTGATGGTTATCAACATCAGCTTGCAAAGTTTTCATTTTTTCTTCAAATTTTGGCACATTGCGGAAAGTTTTGCCCTCGGCAGTTCTATACACTTCAGGATTTGATTCACCCTCGGCGTAAGCTTTTTTTGCTTGTTCTAAAGCGGATTTTTCAGAGGCGAGTTCATTTTGTAAAATTTCTTTACGTTTATCATCGCGTAGATTTTGCGTATTTTTATCTACGCGGGGAAAGCCTTCGGGCGTAGGTGTTCGCTTATTTACGGCACTGTTACTCGGGGTTCTGGCGCGATCGTTGGAGATTACGTTGGCTTCCGGGTCTAATTCGAGGCGGGTGGAGCCTTTTGATTTGATATTAGAGTAGGTGACGCGACCTTCTGCATCTACGTGTTTATAGATTTCAGCAAAGGCTTGGCTTGAAAGCGCCAGTGTTATCGCAAGCGTAATAGCAGGCGCAATCGTTGATAAAAATAAGTATTTTTTCATGGGCTTAGTTTAGTAGAGTTGATCAAATTAGGCAACATGTCATCAGTAACCACTCGTGCAAAACGGCTACTATATTGCATCAGTTGACAGGTTCTCAGTTGGTGATGGCAAATAAAAAAGCACGCTTATCGCGTGCTTTTTTATTACTTGCTAGTTTAATAACACGTTAGCATGAGTAGTACAAACCAAACTCAGCCGGGTGTGGTGTGATGCGCATTTTGTTGACTTCTTCCATTTTCAGGGCGATGTAAGCATCAATCCAGTCGTCAGTAAATACACCGCCACGGGTTAAGAACTCGCGGTCATTATTCAAAGCCTCAAGCGCTTCTTCTAGTGAAGCGCATACGGTTGGGATTTGTGCATCTTCTTCTGCAGGTAGATGGTACAGGTCTTTAGTGGCAGGTTCACCTGGGTGAATTTTGTTCTGTACGCCATCTAAACCTGCCATTAGCAAGGCTGAGAAAGCTAAGTATGGGTTAGCGATCGGGTCTGGAAAGCGTGCTTCAACGCGACGACCTTTGTCAGAATGCACGAAAGGAATGCGAATAGAAGCTGAACGGTTTTTAGCTGAGTAAGCTAATTTTACCGGCGCTTCAAAGTGAGGCACTAAACGTTTGTATGAGTTGGTGCCTGGGTTGGTAATGGCGTTTAAAGCACGCGCGTGTTTGATAATGCCGCCAATGTAGTAAAGCGCAAATTCGCTCAAGCCCGCATAGCCGTTACCAGCAAACAAGTTTTTGCCATCTTTCCATACAGATTGATGCACGTGCATGCCACTACCATTGTCACCGGCAAATGGCTTAGGCATAAATGTAGCAGTTTTACCGTAAGCGTGCGCAGTATTCAAAATAACGTATTTTTGAATTTGCGTCCAGTCAGCACGTTGCGTTAAGGTGCTGAATTTAGTGCCGATTTCACATTGGCCAGCAGTTGCAACTTCATGGTGATGTACTTCAACAGGTACGCCCATGGCTTCTAATGTCATACACATAGCAGAGCGGATGTCGTGCAATGAATCGACAGGTGGCACTGGGAAGTAGCCGCCTTTAACGCCTGGACGGTGTCCTGTGTTGCCGCCTTCAAATTTCTCACTGGATGACCATGCACCTTCTTCGGAGTTGATGCGCACTGAACAGCCGCTCATTGAAACATCCCATTGAATGCTGTCAAAAATGAAGAACTCTGGTTCTGGACCAAAATAAGCAGTGTCGCCTAAGCCGGTTGATTTTAAGTACGCTTCAGCACGTTTTGCTAAAGAACGTGGGTCACGCTCGTAGCCTTTGCCATCGGTTGGGTCAACCACGTCGCAAGTTAAAATGAGCGTTGGCTCATCCATGAACGGGTCGATGTTTGCAGTTGTTGGGTCTGGCATCAATTGCATGTCTGATGCTTGAATGCCTTTCCAGCCAGCGATTGAAGAGCCATCAAATGCGTGGCCTTCAGTAAATTTAGTTTCGTCAAAGTGAGAGACTGGCACGGTTACGTGTTGCTCTTTACCGCGGGTATCGGTAAAACGAAAATCGACAAACTTAATGTCGTTATCGATGACCAATTTCATTACATTTTCCACTGACATTAGAATCTCCTGTGAGGGTGTGGGTTTAAAATAAAACAGTTTAAAATTCAACTCAGTAGATTAGCAGGAAACGTGCCAGTCTGAAAAGGTCAAACCCCTATTATTTTATTGGATTATGAAAACTGGCGTTAATAGTGGGCACTAAAAAAGTGCGTATAGTCATTTTTTGCACCAATTATGTGCATTGTTAGTTGTGAGTGTTTTGCGGGTTTTAAGGCTATACTTTATAAAGTGTTAAAAAAACTGTCTGAAAATGTAAAAGCAAGCATGAAAATTGTAATTTTTAAGAGGGCATCATGATGAGTCATCAACAAGAAGTTTTAGCGGTAGCACAAAAACGTGCCGTAGAAAATAATCTACCTTATGCCGGGGCGTTAACGCCACAAGAGGCTTTTGAAGTGTTGCAAGAAAATCCAAAAGCGTTATTAGTTGATGTGCGTACTCAGGCTGAACTAGCGTTGGTTGGGCGTGTGCCCGCAGCGTTGAACGTAGAGTGGGCATTTTATCCAGGGATGGTCGCGAATACCGGCTTTGCCGAGCAGTTAGTAGCGGAGCTTAATAGGCGTCGTTTTGATAGAGATTCAGTATTGATCTTTATGTGCCGAACTGGAGGTCGCTCAAATAATGCGGCAACGGTAGCCGCGTCGCTAGGCTTTACGCAAGCTTATAATACTTTAGAAGGTTTTGAAGGTGAGGCCAATAGCCATCAACAACGCACGCTGATTAACGGTTGGAAGCATGCCGGTTTGCCTTGGACTAACTAAATAATGGTTGATACGTATGTAGTAGAACCTTTAGGCGTAGCTGCAAATGGTATTGACCGCTACGCGGTGGTGGGCAATCCAATTGCACATAGTAAATCTCCGTTTATTCATACTGAGTTTGCAAAACAAACGCAGCAAAATATAAGTTATGAGCGCGTGCTTGCGCCTCTGGATGGTTTTGAAGCGACGATTAGGGGTTTGATGCAGCAAGGTTTTAAGGGCGTGAATGTGACGGTGCCGTTTAAGTTTGAGGCGTATGCACTTTGTGATCACCATACTGAGCAAGCTAAATTAGCAGGTGCCGTGAATACCCTCAAATTTACCGAGTATGGAATATGGGGCAATAATACGGATGGCGATGGTTTGATTACCGATATTACGCATAATCTTAATACGCCTATTAAAGGTAAGCGCGTGCTGCTGCTGGGTGCTGGCGGTGCGGCGGAGGGTGTTTTTCAGCCCTTGTTAGGGCAAAATCCTGCAAAGTTGGTGGTGGCTAATCGCACCTTGGATAAAGCCAAAAAAATGGTGAGTAAATCATTTGATTCTGCGATTAAAGGCGTTGCCTGCACTTTTGACGACTTAAAAAATCAGCAGTTTGATATTGTGATCAATGCCACGTCAGCTGGCTTGGGTGATAAGGCGTTATCTATTCCGAGTAGCGTGTTTGCAGAAAACTGTTTGGCCTATGACATGATGTATGGCCGCGAAACCCCTTTTATGGCGCAAGCGCGTGCTAGTGGCGCTCAGGTGGCAGATGGCTTAGGCATGTTGGTTGAGCAAGCGGCGGAAGCTTTTAGTTACTGGCGTGGTGTACGACCAGAAACAAAATCTGTGATGGAAATAGTGAGCGCTTTATAAATGCTAAGTTGGTTAATGAATCGAAATTCAGCTGTGCCATTAACTTTGGGCGGCTATTTTAAACGCGGCGTTACGCTGTTTATTGCTTTTGTGCTGTTGTATCAAGTTTGGATCTTCTTGCATATTTGTTGGTGGATTAAATTTAATCCACATTCCAGCGCTTTTATGCAGGATCGCTTAGCCATCATCCAGGAAAAATCTCCCGATGCAGCACTTAAGCATAAGTGGGTTGAGTATTCTAAAATTTCTAACCATTTAAAGCGCGCGGTGATTGCGTCAGAGGATGCAAAGTTTTTAGACCATGAAGGCTTTGATTGGGATGGAATTCAAAAGGCCTATAAAAAAAATCTGAAAAAAGGCAAGATTGTGGCGGGTGGTTCTACCATTAGTCAGCAGCTGGCTAAAAATTTATTTTTATCTACCAAGCGCACGCCTTGGCGCAAAGGGCAGGAGGCTATTATTACCGTGATGCTGGAAAATGTGCTGACCAAGCGCAGGATTTTGGAAATTTATTTGAATGTGATTGAGTGGGGTAATGGTGTGTTTGGTGCCGAAGCGGCGGCAAGACATTACTATAAAACGAGTGCTGCCAAACTTAGTGCTGGTCAGGCGGCAAGGTTGGCGGCGATGATTCCTAATCCGCGCTTTTATGATGCGCATAAATCTACGCGTTACTTGAATCGTCGGACAGCGACTATTCAAGCCAGAATGGGTATGGTGGAAGTGCCGTAAGTACAGGTTTGTAATTAGAGAAGTCTATTTTAAAACCAATGATTTAGATTCAGCGCTAAGATTTTTGTGAAACCTACAATAAAGTAAAGACTTTGCAATGACATCCATAGATGATTTTTTTAATTCGATAGAAAATTTACCGAGCTTGCCTAAAGTGGTGCAAGAGGTCATGCAGATGCTGGGAAGCGAGGATCTGGCTATCAAAGCGTTGGCGCGAAAAGTTGAGCATGATGCCGTAATTTCCGCCAAAGTGCTGAAGCTGGCGAACTCATCTTATTATGGCGTGACGCGCGCGATTAAAACGATTGATGATGCGATTGCGATTCTGGGGTTATCCAAATTACAAACATTGGTGATTGCAAGCGGCGTAACCAGCGCTGTTACCCAGTTGCCTGGCTTGGATTTGAAAAGGTTCTGGCGCCATAGTCTGGTTACGGCAAGTGTCAGCAGGGAAATAGCCAAAGCCATAGGTCAGGATACGGAGGTTGCTTATATTGCCGGTTTGTTGCACAACATTGGAGTGTTGCTCATGACTATGGTGTTGCCCCAAACTTCGGTAGAAATTGAGGCGTTATATTCTGGCGGGACTGTCGAAGAACGTCAAAAAATTGAGCAGGCTAAAATGGGGTTTGATCATTGCCAGCTAGGCGAAGAACTTGCCAATCGTTGGAATTTCCCTGGCGAAATTTCGCGCACGCTGCGTTATTATGCAACGCCGCTTGATAAAAATGCGAGTGGTATGGCGCCTGTTATTTACGCTGCTGTACATATTGCAACTGGTTTAGAACGAGGCGAGGAAGCCAAAGATATTGCAGAAACCCTGAGTAAAGAAGTTGTTAAGATATTAAAGTTGGATGAGACTGAATGGATGGACCGCATAGAGTTTTGCCGTGGCTTGGTGAGTGAAGCCGACGCTTTTATATAAACATTCTGATTGGCAACAAGAAACGCTGAATTGTTTAATAATTTTGTAAGGTACCCCCCCCAGCTTTACTGAGGGACTGAGTAAGGTTTGACCCATACGTTGGTCATATAATAGTGAAAGTCAGAATTCAGTAATGGGCACCTCTAATATTATTCCCTCCCCTTTGCAGGGGGAGGGTTAGGGTGGGTGGAAGTTATAAGTATGCGCAATACAACATTCTCACCCCCATCCCAACCTTCCCCCTAAGTGGGGAAGGAGTAGGGCCACGCCGACTTGGGCGGCTTAATGTTTTAGCTCCTCTTTGAGGGGTTCACCCAATAAGCCTCAGGCTTTGCCTGAGGTCATTTAACTTGGTAAACTTTGTTTGATTTAAAGCATTGTTTTTAAGTAGCTGGCTGTATAGCTTTCTGAACTTTGCGCGACTTGTTCAGGTGACCCTTCAGCAATAATAGTGCCGCCGCCATCACCACCTTCAGGGCCCATGTCGACAATCCAATCCGCCGTTTTAATCACGTCCAGGTTATGTTCAATAATCACAATGGTGTTACCTGCATCACGCAAACGATGAATTACATCGAGCAGTAATTGAATGTCAGCAAAGTGTAAGCCTGTGGTGGGCTCATCCAAAATGTACAAGGTGCGACCTGTATCACGCTTGCTAAGCTCTAACGCCAGCTTAACGCGCTGAGCTTCGCCGCCTGAGAGTGTGGTCGCGCTTTGCCCGAGGGTGATGTAACCCAAGCCTACATCTAACAAAGTTTGCAGTTTGCGGGCAATCACCGGTTGTGCGCTGAAAAATGCACGCGCTTGTTCAACTGTCATGCCTAAAATTTCGTGAATATTTTTACCTTTGAACTGAATCTCTAGCGTTTCACGGTTATAACGATGCCCTTTGCATACATCGCAAGGTACATAAACGTCAGGTAAAAAATGCATTTCAACGCGGATGACGCCATCACCTTGGCAGGCTTCGCAACGGCCACCTTTAACATTAAATGAGTAGCGGCCTGGTCCATAGCCACGTGCACGGCTTTCAGGCACGCCTGCAAATAAATCACGAATCGGCGTGAATAATCCAGTGTAAGTAGCAGGATTAGAGCGCGGCGTGCGCCCGATAGGGCTTTGATCGACATCGACGACTTTATCAAAAAATGCCAAGCCGTCAATCTCGCTATAGGCGGCAGGCTCAGTGCTGCTGCCATATAAGTGTTGCGCGACGATGCGATAAAGGGTGTCGTTAATCAGGGTGGATTTTCCGCTACCTGACACGCCAGTGATGCAGCTGAGTAAGCCGACTGGCAGATTTAAAGTCACATTTTTTAGATTATTCCCAGTGGCGCCGGTCATTTTGAGCCAGCGTGCGGGGTCGGGTTGCGTACGTTTTTTGTTGTAAGTGATCTGGCGTTTGCCGCTCAGGTATTCACCGGTGAGTGAATTTACATTGTCTTTAATTTGATTAGGCGTGCCTTCTGCCACAATGTGTCCGCCATGCTCACCTGCACCTGGGCCAATATCCACCACATAATCAGCCGCCATAATCGCATCATGGTCGTGTTCCACCACGATCACGCTATTGCCAATATCACGCAGGCGTTTGAGTGTGTCCAGCAAGCGGTCATTATCGCGCTGGTGTAAGCCGATAGATGGTTCATCCAGCACGTACATCACGCCAGTTAAACCGCTACCGATTTGTGAAGCTAGGCGAATGCGCTGTGCTTCGCCACCTGATAGCGTTTCGGCCGAGCGTGACAGTGATAAATACTCTAAGCCGACATTGGTTAAAAATTTAAGGCGGTTACTGATCTCTTTAACAATTTTGTCAGCAATGGCAAGTTTTGCACCTGATAATTCAAGCGTATCAAAGAAAGTAAGCGCTAACTTTAGTGGCACTTGGCAGACTTCGTGAATGTTTTTGTTGCCGACTTTTACATGGCGCGCTTCTTTGCGCAAGCGTGTACCGGCGCAGTCTGGACAGCTTTGCGAATTTAAGTATTTGGCCAGTTCTTCGCGCACGGTTTGCGAATCAGTTTCGTGATAGCGGCGTTGCAGGTTGTTTAAAATGCCTTCAAACGTATGTGTTTTTTGATAAAACACTCCACGTTCATTCAGGTATTTAAACCCAATTTCTTCTTTACCGCTGCCGTTAAGCAATAATTTTTGGATGTGTTCAGGCAGCTTTTCAAACGTGGTGTCCAGATCAAAATTATAGTGCGCGGCCAAGCTTGATAACATCTGAAAGTAAAATTGGTTGCGTCTATCCCAGCCTTTAATCGCACCTGCCGCTAACGACAAATGCGGAAAAGCCACCACGCGTTTGGGGTCAAAAAAGTTAATGTTGCCTAAGCCATCGCATTTGGGGCAGGCGCCCATCGGGTTGTTAAATGAGAATAAGCGCGGTTCTAATTCTGCAAGTGAGTAGTCACACACCGGGCATGAAAACTTGGCAGAAAACAAATGTTCTTTATCGGTATCCATCTCAACCGCAATGGCTTTGCCTTCGGCTAAACGCAAGGCAGTTTCAAACGACTCAGCAATGCGTTGCTTCATATCCGCTTTGACTTTGATGCGATCAACCACCACATCTACACTATGTTTGGTGGTTTTTGCTAACTGGGGCAGGGCATCGACTTCATAAATTTTGCCATCGACACGTAACCTGACAAAACCCTGAGCTTTGAGCTCTTCAAATAAATCAATTTGCTCGCCTTTGCGGTTAGACACGACTGGCGCCAGTATCATCAGTTTGGTGTCTTCAGGCAGCGCTAACACGCTATCGACCATTTGGCTCACCGTTTGCGCCTCAAGCTTAATGCCGTGTTCAGGGCATTCCGGATCGCCAGCGCGGGCATACAACAGGCGCAGGTAATCGTGAATTTCAGTCACGGTACCCACGGTTGAGCGCGGGTTGTGCGAGGTGGATTTTTGCTCAATGGAAATCGCGGGTGATAAGCCTTCAATCAAATCAACATCGGGCTTATCCATGCGCGCTAAAAATTGCCTGGCGTAAGCAGAAAGCGATTCGACATAACGCCGTTGACCTTCTGCATACAGCGTATCAAAAGCCAGCGACGACTTACCGGAGCCTGATAAGCCCGTAATGACCACGAGTTTATTACGCGGAATATCCAGTGAAATGTTTTTTAAATTGTGGGTGCGTGCACCGCGAATACGGATTGAATCAATCATGCTTTTACTAAAGTTAGGTCAACCTGCTAATATACCTACTTTTCTGCGTTTAGCTCAATTATTTTTCATGTCAACATCGAATCATCAATCCAATCATCTCGCCTCCAACACAATGGCCTCGTTAGAAATTTCATCAGAAAAAATGACGCCTGTAGAAACTCGCGCCACCATGAGCTTGGCCGCTATTTATGGTTTGCGCATGTTTGGCATGTTTTCTATTTTACCGATTTTTGCCATTTACGCTTCAGGCCTCCCAGAAAATCCAAGCCCTTTAATGATAGGTTTGGCTTTGGGGGCTTATGGTCTGACGCAAGCGCTGTTTCAATTACCTTTCGGCATGGCGTCAGATAAGTTCGGTCGTAAGCCAATGATTTATTTAGGTTTGGCTATCTTTGCAATAGGCAGTATGGTGGCCGCGTTGGCTCCCAACATTGAAGTGATTATACTGGGGCGTGTTATTCAAGGTGCAGGTGCGGTTTCTGCTGTAGTGACCGCTTTGTTGGCGGATTTAACGCGCGATGAACACCGCACCAAAGCGATGGCCGGCATAGGCGCGACGATAGGCGTGGCTTTTGCGCTTTCGTTGGTGGGCGGGCCAATACTCAATCAATGGATAGGGGTGCCGGGTATATTTGCCATGACCGCGCTATTAACCTTGGCTGCCATTGCTATGGTGAAGTTTGTGGTGCCAGACCCGGTGCATAGCCATTACCATTCTGATGCCAGCGCCGCACCAGCCAAGTTAAAAGATGTGTTAAAGGATGTGCAATTATTGCGTTTGAATTATGGTATTTTTGCCTTGCATGCTGCGCAAATGGCCATGTTTGTGGTGGTGCCGTTTGCCATTACGCAATCCAGTGACTTAGGCGTTAACCAGCACTGGCATATATATTTGCCAGTATTATTAGCTTCGTTTGTTTTGATGGTACCAGCGATTATTTATGCCGAAAAACAAGCTAAGATCAAACTTGTATTTGTTGTCGCCGTTGCCATGATGCTACTTGCGCAGTTGATGTTTGCGGTATCGATTGATTATTTTTGGGGCATTGTGGCATCGCTGACGATTTACTTTATTGCATTTAATGTACTTGAAGCCTCGTTACCGTCAATTATTAGTAAAATTGCACCGGCAGCAGCCAAAGGCACAGCAATCGGCGTTTATAATACCTCGCAGTCGTTAGGCGTTTTTGTGGGCGGTGCTTTAGGCGGCTATTTATCGCATGTTTATGGATTTTCTAGTGTGTTTATATTTTGTGGCATGATGATGTTTTTATGGCTATTATTGGCGTT
>JAURWJ010000081.1 GCA_030655015.1 Methylotenera sp.
CACCAACAGACAAGCAGTGTACAGACGAGTTACCTTAAGGTTAATGAAGTGTTAAGTAACCCAACACAACACGTATCCCGTGTATATGACACTACGTATGGGTTTCCCCAATCCAACCCACGGGAGAGCTGGTGTAGCGTCCAGCAGAACTAAGCTGCTAGAGAGTAAGTTTCGTCGTTTGCGACTATACTTGTTTCAGCTGTATTTACGAGGTAATCTGAGCCTCGGTATGCCCTGCACTGCTTTGTAACCCACGTCGAAACCTGGTCAGCCCCAAATCAGTATTGCTGTGACTGATCAAACTAAAAGTTAGTTCAATCAGCGTGTCGAATTATACGCTTTTTAAATGCAGTTTGTTAAATAGGGTTCACTTCTCAGCTATATGTTTAACTAATCGCCTCGTCATACATGCAACAATAGTGACGAAGTACATATTTATCGAACACTAATGCTGAATACCATCCCTGCGGATAACCTTTAAAAAAGTGAGGATTATAATTTTCAAGTCCATTTCAAAAGATTGCTTTTGCATATATTCCACATCCAGTTTAACTTTATCTGGAATCGGCAACTCATCGCGCCCGTTAATCTGCGCCCAACCTGTTAAGCCTGGTACTAATTGATCAACGCCATACTGGGTACGTAATGCGATTAAATCCTCTTGATTAAACAAAGCTGGTCGCGGGCCAACAAAGCTCATATCCCCTTTGATAATACTCCATAACTGCGGCAGTTCATCCAAACTGGATTTACGCAAAAAAGAGCCTACTGGCGTTAAAAATTGCTTGGGTTCGAAGAGTAAATGCGTTGCAACGGCGGGCGTATCAACTCGCATAGAACGAAACTTGGGCATTTTAAAAATAGCATTGTTGCGCCCTACACGATCAGACCAATATAAAATTGGGCCAACAGAAGTTAAGCGCACCAACAACGCAACTAGTAAAAATGGCAATGCCAAACAAATCGCGGCAAACAATACTAAAAATAAATCAAATAGACGTTTCATGTTATAAATATCTTTATATCAAACTCGCTACGGTAGCCTTTAAACCAATGTCAACAGATATCGGTGGCTCCCAGCCCAATAATGTACGCGTTTTAATGATGTTCAGCTGCAAGTTGCTACACAACCGTTGCGCTACAGCCTTTCTTCCAATCAATGCGGCATCAAATTTAATTAACTTTTGCGGCACTGGTAACAGTCTTAACTTAACACCAATGGTTATGGCGCGTTACTGCAATAACTCTGTGGTTGAAAGATCATGCTCATCAAGAAACCAAGAACACTTGGTTCGCCACCGCAGACCAATACACTTTGTAATCAAGTTTACTAAATTGCCTACATAGACAAAACTGCGCTTGTTGTAAATAGCGCCTAATGGCAAGGTTATGCCACGTTATTGGCATTTGCGTTCAGTGTATTACGCTTGCACTAACGCACTCAATTTGGCTCATAAATATATGAACACTTCTGAAACCCAGTGCTTTTAATAAGCACCGCCTGTAAATTTTTTAATATCTCTTAATTGCCGCTTAGTTGGGCGCCCTGTTCCGCGCTCACGCAGAGCATGCTCACCTTCACCTGTCGCTTTAGCATTTTCACGCTTGGCGATACTGCCTGTTGTTTCTGTATAGAGCAATGCGGCCTCAGGTGCGCCTTTGCGGATATTCGATAGCGATTGCACTGTGACTTCAATTTCAAAATCACGGTTACGAATATGAATAACTTGACCAATATGAACTTCTTTGGCAGGCTTTGCTCGGTCACCATCTACATGCACTTTGCCAGTTTCTATGGCTGCGGTTGCTAAGCTGCGTGTTTTAAAAAAACGGGCTGCCCATAGCCATTTATCCAGCCTGCAATGTTCTAATTTTTTACTATCCATTTCATTAACCATTATTTACTATGAGCGCAACATTGTCGCAATGCTCACTGTTTACCTGATGAAGATTAAGCCGCATGCTGTACTCCCAATAACAACGCGTTAATGCCACTGAATGAGTGCTCATAGTCTAAATTTATTACAAAATTTAACTTTAAGATTTTTTTGGGGAGTTCTGTTCCAGCGTATGTTTAAATGTACGTAAAACCGTTTCAGCTAATTGATTGATCTCTTGCAAACTACGTCCGGTAAGCTGTTCAATGCCGTCAGCAACTGTATTCATGGTAATGATTTGAAACTGACCACTCTCCACGGCCTGTATCACTTCATCGCTGAGTATTAAGTGGCGCATATTACGCGCTGGCATTAGCACGCCCTGCTTGCCATCTAGCCCAATTTCTTTACACACTCTGAAGTAGCCTTCAATTTTTTCATTCAAGCCGCCTATCGGTAGCACTTCGCCATGTTGGTTCATGGCACCAGTCACAGCAATGCCTTGCTTAATGGGTATTTGCGCTAATGATGATAACAGGGCGAATAGCTCTGCGCAGGAAGCAGAATCGCCATCTACACCGCTGTATTCTTGCTCAAACACCAATGAGGCGGTCAGGTTGAGTGGGTTCATTTGTGCAAAGTTAGTGTGTAGCCAACTTTGTAAAATCATCACGCCTTTATCATGCGTGGGCCCGCTCATGCGTACTTCACGGTCTATGGTAAGCACGCCACGGCTACCTGCGTAGCAATTAGCTGAAATGCGCACTGGTGAGCCAAAGCTGGCTTCCGAAAGATCAATATGCGTGAGACCGTTAATTTGGCCGATGCACTCACCATGTACGCTGATAATAAGTTCTTTATCAATAATTGAGTCACGAATGTGCGACTCAATATAGCTATGACGGGCATATTTACGTTGTATTGCCGCTTTTACGTCGCCAACTTCAACTAAAGTTGCGCCGCGCAATGAAGCTGCGGCTGCGCTTTCTAGCAGTAGTTTTTCTAGTACAGCAAACTTAGTGCTTAGTCTAGTTTGGTCTTCAACTAGGCGGTGCATCGCTTGCAATAGACCCGCAACGGCATCTGCCGTAAAGTGATGACAATGGTGTTGCTGGCATTTGTGTGCAATAAACATGGCGTAAGCAGCATAGTTATCAGCTCCGGCTTTAACTTGGTCTGCAAACTCAATTTTTATGGGGAAGTAATCAAAAAAATCAGGGGTAATGCTAAGTAACTCATAGTAGTCTTCTCGCGTGGCAATCAATACCAATTTAACGCTTACGGGGATTGCCGCCTGCGCGTTAATTAAACTGCTACCTTGGTTGCTACTACTGCTTAAATCTTCGATTTGCAGGGTGCCATTACGTAAAAAACGGTGCAGTTTTTCAAGTATATGTGCCCCATTTTGCTCATCGGCCAAAATATCACGCAAATGCAGTAATAAAGTCCCGCCATTGGCACGTAGTAAATTGCCCGCGCGCAAACGCATAAAGTCAGGAATATTACTGGCTTCACTTGCACTCTCAATGCCGCCAAATAAAGACTGCAAGCTCGGGTCGTTATCGTACAACACTGGCGCATTTTGTTCGAGCTGATGCTCTACCAATACATTCGCGCGGTAACGGCCAAAAAAACCCTCGGTTAACAATGCTTCCAAGCCACTGTCACCATCAGCACTCGGATTAGGCGGCAAGGCCTCCAAGGTGTCTAAAATATCCTGCTGTAGCAAACTGAAATAATGCATCGGTATTTTACCGGGCTCAATGAGTGTCAGGCTCGCCTCAATTGTGCTTAATTGCCCTGCTAAAAAAATCTGCAAAGGTGCCAGCGAGTTTTGCTGAACTTTAGCCTCCAAAAGCACCGCCAAGTCTTTAGAAAAAGTGCGAATGAACGCATCTAAAGCTTGCTTTAACTGCGTACCCGCGCCTGCAGGTAACTTTAAAAACAAGGGTTTTCCGTTGGCATCAAATTGATATAAAGCCACTAAATCACTCGCCGCAGGTAGCTTGACTGCAGCCTCATGCATCATACTCAACATAAGCGTAGTGCGCCCAGAGCCAGGCTCACCCAATGCCAGTAAGTTAAATCCTACTTGCTGAATACTTAATCCAAATTCAGCCGCTTTTTTGGCTTCGGATTGTGCCGTCCAAGCAGGAAATTGCGCATGATGCTGATCAGCACTAATCAGCTCGGAGGTGTCGGCAAAGTTAAATTGCCTAGCATCAATATTGAGCGTAAGTTGTTGTGGTGTTAGAGTTTGTGACATATTTCCTTGCAATTTTTTAATGTATAAATTTAAATTTTTCATTCCAGCATGTGACGTTGCCAAGCGCTAAGTCAGTCAGAGACAACTGATAAGCGCGACTAACCAGTAAACTGGCAAGTCTTGCTAATATTGAGCTTCCCCACATAATATATGATCTATACCAGTGCTTGGCATCCCAGCAGAATATACCAACTAAAGTTGGTTATTCATGCGTGAAAGCTCATTACTCTGTGCGCAAGCACTTGTCAGGTCGTATGTGAGAATGACGGTATTGATAGGTTTTAGGGTTGAAAAATATGATTTAAAAGTTTCATGTTACTACTTCACCCAACGCCCACGCGCATCATCGTCCGTGAGCTTTGCATCCACCCAATGCTCACCTTGTGGCGTTACTTCTTTTTTCCAAAAAGGCGCTTCTGTTTTTAAATAATCCATCATAAATTCGCACGCAGAAAACGCTTCACCACGATGCGCACCGCTTACCAGCACTAATACAATTTGATCGCCTGGCTGTAAGGTGCCTACACGATGCACAATCAACGCATCTGTAATACGCCAGCGAGCCTTGGCCTGATTGATAATCGATGCCAGAGACTTTTCCGTCATGACTGGATAATGCTCTAGTGTGAGTTGTGATACAGCATCACCATCATTCAGGTCTCGTACGAGCCCAATAAAGCTGACTACCGCACCAATATCTTTACGCGCTTGGCGTAGCTGATTAATTTCAAACCCAACATCGAAGTCTTCTGTTTGTACACGCACTGTCATCAATAGTAAGCCCTATCCGCCTGTTACCGGTGGGAAAAATGCCACTTCATCGCCGTTGTTAATCACTGCATTGTCATCCACTAATTCATGGTTAATCGCTGCGCGTACTTTTAACTTTCCCATTAACATTTGCCCCCAAACATCGCCACGTTTAGCTAAAAAGGCTTTCAATTTAAGCACCGTGATTGGCTCGTCTGGCAGGTCTAAATCTTCAGTTGAATATTTAAGTGCTTCTTTGAGTCTTGCAAAGTAAAATAATTTAATTTTCATAGGGTTATATGCTTAATTTAATCTTCTTTATCATCTATAATATCCAGCAAATCTGCTGGGGTTTTAGTCAACTCTACGCGCTCAATTTGCGCAAATCGTTGCGTAATTTTTTGGCTTGAAATATGTACGTCTTGTGCATTTTCATGCGCTTGGCGAATATTGTCAGCAAGTTTTTTCATGCGCATATCAAAGCGACCAAAGTCTTTACTGAGCTTACCAAGCTCCTCTTTAATTACATGTACTTGCTTACGGGTTTCTACGTCTTTAAGTACCGCGCGTGCGGTGTTGAGTACCGCCATTAACGTGGTAGGTGACACAACCCACACCCGTTTATTCATAGCGTATTCAATTACATCTGCATGGTAAGCATGTAACTCTGCGAACACGGCTTCAGCTGGGATAAACATTACCGCACCGTCAGATGTAACGTTGGAAATAATATATTTCGTGGCAATGTCATCCACATGTTTTTTAACGTCTATCTTAAACTGCTTTTCTGCCAATAGCTTCTCGGCATCGCTAAGCTTGTTATTAAGCATGCGGTGATAATTTTCAAGCGGAAACTTGCTATCCACCGCCACCGTACCTGTCGGGTCAGGTAAAAATAGCGCGCAATCAGCGCGTGTACCGTTTTCAAACGTATATTGCATGGCAAATGAATTCACAGGCAATACATTACGTACCAAGGCTTCTAACTGCACTTCACCAAAAGCGCCGCGTGAACGTTTATCACCCAGCAATTCCTGCAAACTCACCACATTGGTGGTTAAACCATCAATTTTCTTTTGCGCTTCATCAATAGTCGCTAAGCGCGCCATCACATCGATAAACGTTTGATTGGTCTTTTTAAAGCCTTCATCCAAGCGTTCAGACACTTTACCGCCAATTTGCTCCAAGCGGCTATCTACCGACTTGGTTAAAGTTTCGATACTTGTCGTGAGCTGCAACGTGGCATTACGCATGGTAGATTGAATGAGCGCTTGTTCCGCCTTGCCTTGCTCGGCTAATGTGATATGAAGCTTCTCTAACACCGATTCACGTGTCAGCGACAAACTGTTATTTTGCGCTAATTGCAAGGCTTGCATGGCATCACGTGTGGCTTGCAGTTCAGTCGCCACACTGGCGCGCAAACGCTCGCTAGCTTCACCTGAAGTTGCACTTAAGCGATCTCCCAGCTTATTCAAGCCATCGTTGAAATCAAGCAGCATGGCACGATGTTTTTCTTCTAACTGCTGCAATATGACGATATTTTTATCACTCTTGTTCTCGCGCCATATTTGCCAGATTAGAAGCAAAAAAATAGCTATCGCTATTACTAATATTATTGTTTGTATCATAGGCGTTAATTATACCTGATGCTCTATGTTAAAAAACCTGCCGGCATGTCACTTAGTGCATTTGAAATTGTAATATGAAACGACTTAATGAGACTTAACGATTGTTTTCAAAAGACCATTTTAAGAATTGATCAGTTTATGCCAAACTAAGCGTAATTAATTTATGTTTAGGCACCCCGTGATTAAACTCAAACTACTGCTAAATTATTGGCTTACCTGCATCACGCGCAAGCTACATAACAACTTTTATTTATACCTCAGCACCCTGCTCACCTTGCTAATTCTGTTGGATGCCAGTGTATTTCATGTGGGGGAAAATATGCGTGACCGCGCTTTTGACCTGATGGTTAAAAATCGCATTGTTGTGCCCAAGCCAGATCCCGACATTGTAATTGTTGATATTAACGAGGCTTCATTAAGTGCAATGGCTGGCGAATATGGCCGCTGGCCTTGGCCGAGACAAGTATTAGCTGAGTTTTTAGAGAACATTGAAGCACAGCAGCCCAAAGCAGTTGTTTTTGACATTCTGTTTAGCGACCCTGATATTTACAACCCTGACAGCGATGCTTATTTTAATGACGTCATTGCGACTACAGATAATACGTTCTTTCCACTATTACGCTTAGCGCCAGAAAGCGACCATTTAAGTCAGATTACGCCGAGCATGATTCCTGGCATCAAGCGCCCAGACACTAATGGAGGTGAAGGCAATACAGGAAAACCCATTGCCATCGTTTTACCGCATTTTGAGGCAGCACTTAACTCAGCACACTTGGGCACCCACAACATCTACCCTGATAAAGACGGCATTGTGCGTGAGTACAGACTTTGGCACGATGAAAATGGCTGGATATTGCCCTCACTACCATTAGCTGTAGGTAATTTTGCGCAAATGAACGCACTATCACTACCACAGAACATGCTCATCAATTGGCGCGGCAAGCCTTTTACTTATCAATATGCTACCTTCAGTGATGTTTACACTGATATGGCAAGCAAGGTTAAAATACGGCCTGCTGATGAGTTTACCAATAAAATTGTGATTATTGGCTCCACTGCACCCTCATTATTTGATATTAAAGCCACGGCCATGGCTAAAGCCTTTCCTGGTGTTGAAATTTTAGCCACCGCCATCGACAACGTAAAACACAATGATTACCTAAAAGTATGGCGCGGCAGTATTCCTTATATTTTAATTAGCCTCACGTTAGTCTGGCTGACCGCGTTAGCATTTTTCCGCAATGTAGATCGCGATAAGGTCATGACTATTTTCAGCGGCAGCCAAATTGGCTTGCTCGTATTGTCATATCTTGCCATTAACTTTACGCATACTTATTTAGATTTTACCGGGCCGATTACTTGGGCTGTGATGTATTTTAGTGTGGCTAAAATTTACGCACTTGCCAACGCACGCGCCATGCAACGATTATTAGCTAACGATGTGGAATCTGGCAAAAAAGGCGCAGCTATTTTATTGATGCCTATCGTGATAGACAGCACGCTGCCTCTGAGTGACAGCATGCTCAAAAAACTTCAACATAATGTTGAACAGACACTACAGCAGACAGCCACGGTGGAAATTTTAAAAGGGACTCAAAGCGGCATTTGGGGCCTATTTACCGATATCATCACCGTCAGTTGGGCTTATCCACACGATAACGAAGCTGAGACTGCAAAAGCCCAGCAAGATGCAGCACAATTGAGCCTGAAATTAAAATCATTATTACAAAATATTGGTATGCCTAACGATGCTACAGTACGTTATGTACTGCACGCCAGCACACTAAATACCGAGAAACCGATGGCAAGCCAGTGGCGTGCTTTATTCGCACAAGCCATTATCAAACTAGAAATGCTAGAAAGCGAACAATCATGATAAAAAATCTAAAACAGATGCTCATTACCCTGGCCTTAGTACCCATGTTGCACGCGGGACCAAGTATTGCCGCAGAAACTGGGAGCGCACTCAAGAAAGACAATATGCGTGCTGAACCTTATGCCGATGCAAAAATTTCTGGCAGCTTCAACCGTGGTGACAGTCTGGAAATACTCAAAAAACAAGGCGCATGGCTACAAGTTAAAACCAAAAAAAATACTGGCTGGGTCAGATTGTTGTCTGTAAAGCGTGGTGCGGCTACCACAACCAACAAAACAGCAGGCGCATTAGCGGTGGCTAGCGGTCGCGCTGGCACGGGGCAAGTGGTTTCCACCACTGGCGTGCGTGGTTTAAGTGAACAAGACCTCAAAGCTGCAAAGTTCAACGAAACTGAAGTTAAAACCATAGAGAGCTATACGCTCAGCGCTGAACAAGGGCGACAGTTTGCCAATGCTGGCAATTTAAAAACTATTGCTTTTGCTAATTTAAAAGCTGGGAAAGGTGATTCAAAATGAGAACGCTTGTGAAAAAAAATCAGCCGAATTCAGTACGTACAAACTTATTAACAACCAGCCTACTTGCTGGCTTGCTTAGTGTTTCAAGCTTGACAAGCATGGCTTTTGATTTAAGGGGGGCACTGAAAGACGCTGTACAAAAAGAAATGGATCAAAAACCAGAGCCTACGAGCCCTACTGAAACATCAAGCACCGATGCAACTCCAGTTGACGCCGCATCTGCAAACAATATAGCGACATCAGCTGAAACTGCGCAACCCGCGTTTAACTGGAAAAACCCCAGTAAAAAGGAAGAAATTGCTTTAGGTCGCGAAATAGCAGGGAACTTACTAGGTGCGGCACCATTGGTAAAAAATGCCGCATTACAAAAATACGTGAATTCTGTAGGCCGCTGGGTTGCCTCACAATCCGAGCGTCCGGATTTACCTTGGCGCTTTGGTATCATTGAAAGTGATGACCTGAATGCCTTTGCCGCGCCAGGCGGTTACATCATGCTCACCAAAGGTTTATATCGAAAACTAGATAGCGAGGCACAATTAGCCGGTGTGCTGGGCCATGAAATTGCACATGTCGTAAAAAAACATCAGCTTAAAGTGTTACAAAAACAACAACTTTTAAACGCAGGCGCTGGCTTTTTAAGTGGAAAATACGCTAAAGACAATAATCTAATCAGTAAAGCTATTGGTAGCGGTGCTGAGATTAGCGCACGTAGTTTAGATAAATCGGCGGAATACGAAGCGGATAGATTGGGCTTAAGTTATGCCACACGCGCTGGTTATGAACCCTACGGTCTGCCTGATGTGCTACAAGCGTTAGGTCACACCAGTAAAAATGACGACAGCGTGGCATTATTGTTTAAAACTCATCCCCACCCAGATGAAAGGCTTACTGCGCTTAGTGATGCCGTTGGTAGCAGATTAGATCATATCAAAGATGGCAAAACGCTAGAAAGTAGATTTTACCAACTTAAAAATTAATCTTGAATATGATTAGTTTTTCATCACCTTTGGTCAAAAATAACCTTAAGTAGGGACGAATGCAGAAAACGGAAAAATTGTACACTAAGACTTTTCTGCGTTGTGTAATAGTCTCATTCATGCCACGTAGTGACTCATCAAAAGTATAATAGCGAATGAAATCATCCTGTTCTCGGGAATAGCCAATAAGCTATCACGCTCTGACACGGAACGTATGGAACGACGAGACATATTCAACTATCCGTTCTAGGGTTACAGTTTAAATAAGCTAGACTGACGTTTTTTAACTAGAGATGCACATCTAAACTCAATAGTTATCCACATGCGTGAAACGTCGCTTATTCTGCTCAAATTTGCCGACTACTTATTTAGGCATACTCACAAAACCTAATTTTGTGACCCCTGCATTTTGTGCATCTGCCATCACTTCCGCCAAAATTTGGTAGCGCGTTTCTTTATCAGCGCGGATATTGAGTTCTGGTTGAGGTTTTTGGTTTGCGATTTGCTGTAACTTTTCTTTTAGCTCACCTTGCGCTAAAGGCGCATCGTTCCAGTACATTTTGCCTGTGGCATCAATGGCAACTGAAATGACTTCTGGCTTTTCTGGCAAGGGCTGGCTATTGGCTTGAGGCAAATCTATTTTTACCGCGTGCGTGAGTAAAGGTGCAGTGATAATAAAAATCACCAATAAAACCAACATGACATCCACCAATGGCGTGGTGTTAATTTCACTCATTGGTTGCGTATGTGCTTCACTGTTAAAAGAATGGCTCCCTACCATGCTGGCACTCCCTCTGATTTTACAGTCTGAATAGGCATCACTTTAATATTATGGCGATTTTTTACGCTATCATTTTTTACACCATTATTCTTAGCACCATGATTTCTAACCGCTAAAGCTGCGCCTGTGGTTAATAATGTGTGTAAATCTTGCGCAAAACCATCCAGACTAGCCATAATCATGCGGTTTTTTTTCACAAAAGTGTTGTATGCCAGCACCGCAGGAATCGCTACTGCCAAGCCAATGGCCGTCATAATCAAGGCCTCTCCTACGGGGCCTGCCACTTTATCCAAGGTGGCTTGACCACTGGCGCTAATGCTGGCCAACGCATGATAAATGCCCCACACCGTGCCAAACAAACCCACAAATGGTGACACGCTGCCAACCGATGCCAATACCGATAAGCCAGATTCAAGTTGGGATGTGGTGTGTGACAGGCTACGGCGCATGTTACGCGCAATAAATTCATCATAACTGCATGATTCATTCAGATTACCAGCCGCGTGTGTTTGATGGTGTTGCGCGGCTTCTACTGCGTTGGTTGCCAATTGATGCGCGGGTGAATCCATTTTAATGTTTTCAAGGGCTGTTTGCAGGTTGGGTGCAAGCCAAAATTCTGCCATGTAGCGCTTAATTGCGCTATTTAGTGTTGTGATTTGAACCGTTTTTGCAATAATAAAATACCAGCTCGCCAGTGACATCATGAGTAAAATCACGGCAACCGAAATAGACACAAAACCGCCTTGTAAAATAAAAGAGAGACTATCAAATTCTGTTGATTGTTGCATATTGTTTCCTTTTGGTTAATTTGTTTAAGGATTCACGGAATAAGTCACTTTTATCATTCCGAACGCAGAGAGGAATCTTGTTAAATCAACCACTTAGATTTCTCGCTTTGCTCGAAATGACACTTATTCCGTGAATCCTTAAGATAATTGGTTGATTTTAGGTGTCCAAGGCGAAACTAATCGGCACTGTCACATAAGCACTGATTGCTACATTATTGCGTTTGGCTGGTACAAACCGCCATTGTTTCACTGCGGTAAGCGCTGCATTGTCCAAGCGCTCTGAGCCACTACTTGATGCAATTTCTACGGTTTCTGGGTCGCCATTTGCATTGACTAATACCTTAAACAACACGCGGCCTTCTTCGCCTATTCTGCGCGACATTGGCGGATATTGTGGTTTTGGATTATTCAAATACGCCACGCCGAATTTTGGTGATTCTGTTATCTCTCGTTTTGGTGCAGGTTTTTCAGCAACAGCAGGGGCTTTAGCGAGGACAGTTTCAGTCTCAGGCTCAGGCGTACTTTCTTCAGCAATTGGCTCTGGTACAGAGTTAGCCACAGGCTCTTCACTCACTACAGGCCGAGGTATTGGCACTTCAGCGACAGGCTTAGGGTTTACTTTCTTGACCATGGGTTTAGGGTTAACTACGGGCTTAGGTGGCACTGGCTCAGGTTCAACTTTATCAATGACAGGCGCAACAGGAATCTCATTGAGCAAACTCACCATCATTGGCACATCCGCTTTGGGCGGTGGTAGCACTTCAGGCTTGTTGGTTAGTGCCAGCGTGCCTGCCAACACTGCGCCATGCAACATCAACACCACAGTCACTGTCAGCTTGGAGTATTTGATGTTATTCGGCTGGTGACGATTAAGCGTCAAGTCCGCAGGTATATAGGACAGTATTTTGCTATGCGACAAATTGCGTACCGTTGCCTGTTGCAAATTGGTTTGCATGATTGGGTTTAGTCTCAATGTCATTGTTATCATTGAATCCTCGTTATTTAGTTAAGATGAGCTTGCCCTGCTTGGTGATGCGTAATACATACACCTCGCCCTTATGCTCAATGGCAAGTGATTGCCGACCGTTAAACAAAACCTCACTTTGTAACCGTACTTGTGGTTTTGTGCCAGCTTCTGGCATCACTGGCTGTTTACTTGTTTTAGTTGTGTTGTTCATGTGTATTTACATTGTTTAATCTACAAAGACTGCATCGTAAAAATAAGACCTAAGCCAATAGAACCGCCCCCAAGTAGCAATAGTAGTAATCGCTCTTTACGCATTTTGGTCCAGAGCAGCACACCAGTAATGGATAACAGTATCAAGGCTCCGGCTAAACTGTCTGCCAACAATACCCAGCCAACGCCCATGCCCAAGCCCTTATGAAGTCGGGTAATAAAATCAAGCGAACCGGCCTCTTGCCGTTTCACCGAAACAAAATGATTACCCACCCAATATTCCGTAGTGATAGCATGTTGCACATTATGAAAGTCCACTTTCCACAGAGCAGGTTGTTGGACATCAACGCCACTCCAAGTGATGATTTTTCCTGGTTCTGTGACAATCTTGAATGGCGCTTGTTTAATTGCCATTGCCGACTGCAACCACTGCGCTAAAGCATTCGCATCCGAGGGGGGCGGTACAGGTAGTGTCAATTGAGCTTGTGACTGCTCCATTTTAGCCACTGGCAGCTTCATCACATGCTTATGATTTAACAAGAACCCTGTTGCGCCAAACAACAACCCGAGGCCCGCACCCCACAGCCCGATATAGCCGTGGGTATTGCGTAGCCATAGTAAAAATGTACCACGCCTAGTTCGGCTTAGCTTAGGCTTAGCCGAACTAGATTTGCCCACCATTGCTTTGACATAAGCTAACTCCATTTATTTCTTTACCACCGACAAAGTGCTTACATGACGAATATTTTCATACGCTTCATTTTGGTAAGTGCCTTTATTTGGCTCTAAATAAACCACTTCTAACACATACAAACCTGCCCACGGCATGCTAAACGTCGCTTCTCCATTACCATCGGCATCCAGCTCTTGTAACCATTGATTAGGTGCCAACACTTTTAATTTTGCCTTACTTAAAGCCTTGCCATTTAAGTTAATACGTACTTTGTTGTCACCTAAAGGCTGAATATCCAGCGCGTGATTTGATATGCTTTCTGCCTTACCCGACCCAATGCGGGCGTAATACATAGGCTTGGCAATGCCAAAATTATTCTTCGTCATGTCTTTTACTTTCATACCAAGCTCATGTGCAATCACTGGCTGATTATTCACATTTTCAATGGCAAAAAAATCTGCATTGCGTTTTAAAGCCAGTGGCGTAGCCTTGCTATCTAACAGCTTGGCTTCTGGGGCGGCAATACTGTCTAGCCTACCGCCTGTTTTTTCTCGTAACCCGCCTTCATATTCGCCAAAATAAAGTTTGGTTTGTTCGTTGGCTTGTTCTAACCAAATATAATGTGCCTGCGACGCTACAGACTGCACTAACGTGAATAAGCCTAGTGCAATAATTGATGATAATTTAGCTGATTTCATATAATTTCTCCTTAAATTTACTTGTTAAATTTACCTAAAACCTACTTAAAATTTATAGGTCAGTGCAACCTGAATTTCGCGCGGTGCGCCGGGCATAAGCAAATTGTCGTTACTGCCGTGCGCCGATACGATGTATTTCTTGTCCGTCACATTTTTCAAGTTGACAGCCACGTCATACCGCTTTGAGCGGTAGTAGGCTGCCAGATCAGCCGTCAGATAACCAGGTAACACCACGGCATTGCTTTGTGATGCAAAGCGATCAGCCGAGTAATTCAGCCCGCCACCAGCACTAAAACCGCTACCCAATTGTTTAACGGCCCACACAAATGCCGAGTGCTTTGGCGTCAAGCTTGGGCGATTCCCCTCCAGCGCAATTTGCACCACCGGTGTTTGGGGTGAGGCCTGTTTTGAGTTGGACTTCGTGATGCGGCCATCCAGATAGGCATATCCGGTAGAAATATCCCATCCATGCGACAAGCGTCCGCTGGCGGTTAGCTCTAAACCGTTAGTGCGCTGCTCGCCCACGTTGATAAGGACAGTGGTATTGGCCGGGTCTATTGTTTTGATGTCGCTGCGCACAAGATTGAACAAGGCGCCTGTGACCGAAAACGCTCCATCAAGAAAGTCCAGCTTGGTTCCAATCTCGCGGTTCTCGGTCTGTTCCGGCTCATTGTCAGTATTGTTAGCGGCAAGTGCAAATGATTCACCAGATGGTTGGTATGATTTGCTGTATGACACATAGTAAGACGCAGTTTCACTGGGTTGCCACACCAGACCTGCGCGTGGGCTCCAGGTTTTATCTGTACGCGATAGCGGCGCAGGAATTGTCGCAGCACCGCCAAAATGGGTATCCTGCTTGAACGTATCGTGGCGTATTCCTAGCAGTGCTTTCCACTCTGGCGTCAGTGCAATCTGGTCTTGCGCATAAAAACCCAGTACCTTAAACACGCTGTCTGCTGGGCGGCCAGCAGCTATTTCAGCAGCGGTTAATGCTCGAGGTACTACGCCACCCGGATTAAAGATGGACACCCGATCAATATTGGCCTTGTTGCTAAACTGTTGGAACTTGTTTTGTTTGCCCACTTCCATACCAAACAGCCATTCTTGCTTGAGGCCACCCAGCGCATTCTTGTATGTGAAATCGGTCTGGTTAAAATAACCGTCTTCTTCCCGCGTAACTTGACCGCGGCTACGACCTACCGTTAATGTTGCCGTATCCACCGTGCCGCCTGGCAAGGTGTTATTACGATCAAGTTCATAGGTGTAATAGCGCGTCACATTGCGCACGGATAGTGCATCATTGAAACGATGGTCAAACGCGGCGGTCAACGATGCGTTCTCCGTAGCCGTGTAATCGTCACGTCGTGCATTGCCAGAGCCATAGTAGGTGCTGATTGGCACGTCGACCGGCTTGCCATTGAACGATGGAATACCAAAGTCGGTAACGCGCTTGTCTTTGGCAAATTCACCTTGCACCAGCAGTTTGGTATCTTCAGTGAATTTGATTGAAAGCGAAGGCGCAATGCTGCTACGCTCAACAAAGCCTTGATCACGGAAGCTGCCAGAATCCTCATACGCACCCGTTACCCGCAGATCAACGTTTTCATTAAGGCTGTTATTCACATCAAAAGAAGTGCGTTTAAGGTCATTGCTCCCCAAAGTCACTGTCACTTCACCAAAGTCGCCAGCCTGCGGCTTTTTAGTCACCCGATTAATCAAGCCGCCTGACGACCCACGTCCATACAGAACGGCTGCAGGGCCTTTCAGCACCTCAACACGTTCAATATTCGACAAATCACGGTAGTACATTGCATCGTCACGAATGCCATCGATGAACTGATCCGAAATCGCCGAAAACCCGCGAATAGTCACTTGGTCACGCTGCCCGTCGCCGCTGCTCATGCCCACACCTGGCACATTTCGCAACACATCCTGCATCGACCGCGCGCCTTGATCGCGAATTAGCTGCTCAGGGATGACGTTGACCGTTTGCGGTACATCGCGCAGGGTTGCGCTGGATTTTGTGGCACTTGTCGAAACTGCTGATGAATAGCCAGCGTCCTTGTTACCTTGCACTTTAACTTCTGGCAACGTCACCGCGTCGGCTTCGGTTGTTTTTTGTTCTTCTGCAAACACTGTCATGCTTGACACTGCTGCCAACACAGCGGCGACCAAACTCCTTTTTTTGTAAAATTTCATGTATTACCCCTAGAATAGATATATTTTTGGCTGGCTATCTAAACATTGCAGAGCAATACTTACTGGCTGGCTAAATTTTGATTGAGTGTTAAACCAATTACTGGTTTAAATCAATTTAACTGTGCTTTTCATCATAAAAGCATGGCCTGGGAACGAGCAGAAAAACACATGGCTGTCTTTGCTATTTAGCTTAGTCTCTGCAAAGTACGCGTATGGAGCTAGAAAAAGCATCAACACGGCTGAGGTCAAAGTGGGAAATTGCTCACTCCTCCAAGGTGCTGCGGTTTCACGCTTTGAGTTTCCTATGTTTAGGCCTTTAGCCAATTGATACACTGGCTTGATTTGGAACTTTTTGGGCATTGCACCATCCTTAAATAAACTCACCAAAACATTAACAACTTTGGCTGGCTGGTCTATTTAAGCGAACTTTCAGCTCATAGAGTGGCTGGCTAATTACACAACAGTTGTCATTATAAATGATAACCATTCTCATTACAACACGAGCGCATGATAAAAAAATATACACTGCGCCTCAGTTAATGGAATCTCAAATCCGAAGGTAAATCTTGTATGAATTTTTGTCTCTCATTTTGATATACATTCAGGCGGTAATCTGCATCTCTAAGCAATCTTCCTAGTAGCGCAAGTGTGTTTTCATCCACACGCAAACTGATTGCACCAATTTCAAGCTCAACCATGTGGCAGGTGTCGCAGTAACTTGCGGTGCCTGCATGGTTTTCTGCTAACAGGATGTGTGGGTGTTTTTTTGCTGACACGATCATTCCTTAATAAATGGCTAAGCTTCTGTTTGCATCACAATACGTGCAGCAGCCTTTCTCAGCATTTCATGGATTACAAAAAAGCTATTAGCCTTAAACTTGAGTGATGTGCCTCCTACCTCAATTTCAACCGTGCCCATGAACTGGTTGTAAAGCACTTTGCATTCGGTATGGTTTGGTAATATTGTTTGCCCAACAACTTTTTGCGTCCCCATGACATTTACCTTAAATAATCAATGTATGCAAATGATAATGATTATCATTTGATGTGTCAACCTATTGTTTATTTATAGGATAAGTTAAGGATGAAATTGTACTAATTCTAAATTGCACAAACATTCATTTGCGCAATCAAAATTCGCTTTACATAAAACAAGGACTGGACATTGCCATTTTGATGGATAAGAATGGTCAAATAAGACTAAAGTTAAGGATTGGAAATGGCACTTAAAAATAAACCAACAAATTTAACCCAACTGGTGAATAAACCCGCCAAAACACGCATAGTCTCTGCTGGAGATATACCTTCTGAGATTAGTGCAGAAGGCATTGAAGCCTTTTCTGTGAATAAAAAGGTTTCTGCTGCACGTGAGTCAAAATCTACAGCGGTAGAGGACATTATTCACCGCATATCTAACAGTGCGGACAAGGCATCATTACCTGAAGCCTTGCAAACTATTTTAGATGGCGCCTCTCCAGATGACGTAGCGGTGCTAGGTAAGGCTATTGAAAATATTAAAAATGTGAAGTGGCAAAAAAGCAGTCTGCATGCTGACCAGGCACTCTCAAAAGACTGGCGTGATGGTGGCTATCCTTACAAGAATTTACTATCAAGAAAGTCTTATGAAAAACAAAAATATCACTTACAAGTAGAGCTATTAAAGCTGCAAGCTTGGGTGAAAGATACCGGGCAACGTGTGGTAATTCTGTTTGAAGGACGTGATGCCGCTGGCAAAGGCGGCACGATCAGACGCTTTATGGAGCACTTAAACCCACGTGGCGCTCGCGTTGTAGCGCTAGAAAAGCCTAGCGAAGTAGAGCGTGGTCAGTGGTATTTTCAACGTTACGTTTCACAATTGCCCACCGCTGGTGAAATTGTATTATTTGATCGCTCTTGGTATAACCGAGCTGGTGTAGAACGTGTCATGGGGTTTTGTGATAATGACGAATATTTAGAATTTATGCGTCAAGCCCCAGATTTTGAACGCAATCTTACACGCTGCGGCATTCATGTGATTAAATTTTGGTTCTCAGTCAGCCGTGAAGAACAACGCAGACGTTTTAAAGAACGTGAGTTACATCCGCTCAAACAATGGAAATTAAGTCCGATTGACTTGGCCTCACTCGATAAATGGGATGATTACACCAAGGCTAAAGAAGCCATGTTCTTTCATACCGATACCGCAGATTCACCTTGGACTGTAATTAAGTCTGACTGTAAAAAACGTGCGCGCCTCAACGCCATGCGTTACGTTTTGCATAAACTGCCATACAACAATAAAGATATCATTTCGATTGGGGCGTTAGACCCGCTGTTGGTTGGTCGCGCACACATTGTGTATGAGCGTGGTGAGCATAACCAAGTGTTACTTTAAATCCTCAATAACTTAAATTAAATTACGCGCACGCAACTCAGCCTTGACATAAGCATAGTAAATTGGGGCGGCAACAATGCCTATCAAGCCAAATGCGGCTTCCATGCAAAGCATGGCAATCAAGAGCTCCCACGCATTAGCGCGAATTTGGCTACCCACAATACGTGCATTCAAAAAGTATTCAAACTTATGAATGACGACCAAATACAACAATGAAGCTAGTGCCACGCCTAGCGATTGACTCAGACTCACCACCACAATCACAGTGTTAGAGATTAAATTACCAATGACGGGAATCAAGCCCACCATAAAAGTAATGACAATCATGGTTTTAACCAAGGGCAAATGCACGCCTGCCATCGGTAAAACCACCACTAAATAAATGGCAGTAAAAAAAGTATTGATGGCCGATATACGTATTTGCGCAAATACCACACGCTTAAATGCGTCACTGAATAAACTGCTACGCCCAACCAATGCACCTGCAAACGGCTTAAAGCGATCGATGGTTACCGCCTCACGCAGGGCAAGCATGCCTCCAATAATCATACCGATAATAATGTGGGCAGTAGCACGCCCAGCCTCTGCGCCTACCACTTGCAGCTTATCGGCATGCAAACGAAGCCACTCTGTTGCGAGTTCTTTAAAGGCAATGGCATCGGCGGGCAAATGTTCAAGTAGCCAATTAGGCAGTATTTTGCGTGAATCTTCAATAATCTGCGCCATTTTTGCCAGCAATACGGTCACGCTACCTGCATCTGAGCGTAAAAATGCAACCAAACCAGCCCCAGCCAAGCCA
The DNA here is from genome assembly GCA_030655015.1 of Methylotenera sp. GTDB lineage: Bacteria > Pseudomonadota > Gammaproteobacteria > Burkholderiales > Methylophilaceae > Methylotenera. The sequence goes on from JAURWJ010000081.1 coordinate 19,379, forward strand.
AGTAAGCTCACAATAATAAACACTAAAATACCAACCGCCCAAAGTTTAGCGCGATTACTTGGTCGCTTACTAGGAAAACGCCGTGCAATATAAGGCGTAATAATATGTACTAATTGATACACCAACAAACCCGCTAATAAACCAGGGAGTAGGCTGAATTTCACCACAAAAAACAAGGCGAAAGCTGTTAACCCCCATGCTGCAATTTCATGAACAGACGGTGGTATTTGCGGATTTTTAGTCATATCTGTCTCATGGTGTTAAGTTCAATCTTGCGTATGTTGACATACTCTGTCTATTTTAAAAGCGCTTAAAACGATTCAAAAAATTCACCGCTTCATCGACTGGCAATGATAGAACCAAATCAATCTGCTCATTAAATACTTTACTAACAACACTGCCGTTACAATTGGTCAAAGCTCTAGTCACTAAGTCCATTTGTTTATAATCAATCGTTAACTGAACCGTTTGCATCTGCACAAAAACCGTGGTGTTAGCACTATCTAACGCTAATTTAGCTGTACCGCCGTATGCACGCGCTAATCCGCCAGTGCCTAGATTGATGCCGCCATAATAACGAATAACTGCTACGCAAACATTAATTAAATCACGACCTTCTATTAACTTTAACACTGGCATGCCAGCGGTACCAGAAGGTTCGCCTGCGTCTGAAAAACGCGGGACTATCCCCACCTCTGTTTTAAGCCGAAATGCATAAGCCAAATGATGCGCATTTTGATGCTGTACCGCAAATGCACGTAATGCCGCGCCTACTTCACGTTCATTAGCACAAGGCATCGCCATCGCAATAAAACGTGATTTGGTAATCGTTTGCTCGGCAAAGCCTGCTTGCGCTATTGTGAACAACTACTTGCGTCCACCTAAAAGACTGCCCAGTACGCCACGTACAATTTGCCGCCCTAGTTGTGAGCCTATGGCACGCGCTGCGCTTTTTGCTGCGGCCTCTAACACGCCGTCTGAACGGCTAGTTGAAGACGACTTTTTATTACCGTTGCCTCCACCAAAAACACCACCCCAACTAAAGCCCTCTTCTGCTTTTGCTTCGCTCGCCGATTGCTCTGCGCGATTTTTCAAAATCTCATAAGCAGACTCACGATCGACTGCTTTTTCATAAAAACCAAAAATATTTGAAGTCTTGATAGTTCCACTGCGTTCAGCATCAGTAGCTGGTCCAATACGACCAGATGGCGGGCAAATAAAGGTACGCTCAACAGGAGTTGGGATGCCTTTTTCATCTAAAAATGACACCAAGGCTTCCCCCACACCCAACTCGGTAATCGCACTAGCAACATTGATTTTAGGGTTAGTTCTAAACGTATCTGCCGCTGATTTTACGGCTTTTTGGTCACGTGGTGTGAACGCACGCAAAGCATGCTGTACGCGGTTACCTAATTGCCCCAACACCACATCAGGAATATCCAGCGGATTTTGGCTCACAAAATACACGCCCACACCTTTTGAACGAATCAAACGCACTACTTGCTCAATTTTTTGCAGCAAAGCTTGTGGCGCATCGTTAAATAACAAATGCGCTTCATCAAAAAAGAATACTAATTTAGGTTTATCTAAATCGCCCGCTTCCGGCATTTGTTCAAACAACTCTGACAGCAACCATAACAATAAAGTGGCATAAATACGGGGTGAATGAAACAACTGATCACTCGCTAAGATATTAACGATGCCGCACCCTGAGTTTCCAACTCAAGTAAACCACGTTGCACCGCGCCTACACTAGCCGCAGAAATATTACCGTATTGTGTTTGATATTCAGCGGCATTTTCAGCCGCATGCTGCATCATGGCGCGCAAATCTTTAAGATCTAATAGTAGCCAGCCTTTATCATCGGCAATTTTAAATACCGAGTTTAATACACCGCCCTGTACCTCATTTAAGTTCAATAAGCGCGCTAAAAGTAGCGGCCCCATTTCCGCAATCGTGGTGCGCACCGGGTGACCTTTAACCCCAAATACATCCCAAAATACCACTGGAGATTTTTTATAGCTAAATTCTGTTAACGCCAATTGCTGCACACGCGCTTCAACTTTGGCATTTCCACCGCCAGATTGACTCATGCCAGATAAGTCACCTTTCACATCCGCCATGAACACCGGCACACCCAGGTTAGAAAAACCTTCAGCCAATGTTTGCAAGGTGACGGTTTTACCCGTACCGGTTGCGCCAGCAATCAAACCATGGCGATTCGCCATTTTAGGTAAAATAAAGCTTGATATTTCGTTATTTTTTGCAATGAGAATCGGCTCGCTCATACGGCTCCTAAGACTTAAATGATAATTTATATTCGACTGTGTTAATTGTCGTGCAGTTTGAGCACGCGGCTTTAAAATTGCAGTTTCAAGCCAAAAGTGATTAAAAATCACCCTTACGCGCTTTATCCATAATTTCAATCAATGTTGTTTCTAATTGCTGCGCAGATTTTTTCGCACGTTGTGTGGGGTTTTTAATGCTTTTTAAATCAAAGGTCGGGCGGTCTAATGCAATGAACAATTTTAATTGGTTATTCGCATCCAGTTTTTCATAAATAGCAATTCTGCAAGGTGCAAATACTAAAAATTCCGGATGGTCTAAAATAATCTCCGTACCCATACTCAGGTTGCAAAAAGAACGCACATCTTTAATGCCTTTTGGGTCAATTCCACGCAGTTTTATATGTTCGCCAATTGGAAAATTAGCCGGATTCACAAAATTCATGCCTTCAGAAATTGACTTTAAACTATCCACCACATCTTGATAACTCACACCATCATTCACGGCTAACTCATAAATCGCCGTACTTGGATCAATCGCCGGCATATCTACGCCGACTTTGCCTATTAAATCTAATTGAGGCGCTGCGGGCTTTACAGCACTACAGGCAACCATGAGCAAAAGCAATACGAAACCATAAGAAATGTTCATCATTTTAGTATTGTTCATCATCGCCCGCCACTCTAGATTATTCAGTAATTTTAAGTACAGAATTAACCGCTGCACGGTCAAAATGCGGTGCAATCAATTCAATAAACCCATACATATATCCACGCAAAAACACATCTTTACGCACACCTAAGTAAGTGGTGCTATCTGCAAATAAGTGACTAACATCGATCATGGCTAAATTAGAATCACGCTCAGCGTCATACGCCATGTTGGCCAGTAAACCAACACCTAAACCTAGCGTAACATAGGTTTTAATCACATCAGCATCAATCGCCGTCAAAACCACGTTTGGCGTTAATCCTGCCTCACTAAAAGTCTTGGATACTAACGTACCACCAGTAAATCCAAAATCGTAGGTAATTAGCGGATAAGTCGCTAATTTTTCAAGCGTTAGCACCCCTTCTGCCAGCAATGGATGTCCATGCGGCACTACAACGCAACGATTCCAATGATAGCAAGGCAGGCAGAGTAAATCTTCATAATCACTAATGTATTCTGTAGCAATGCCAATATCAGCATCACCATTAGCTACCTGCTCAGCAACTTGGCTCGGATTGCCCTGATGAATGTTTAATTTAACCTTGGGGTATTTACTCATAAACGCTTTGACTGCGGCTGGCAACTTGTAGCGCGCTTGCGTATGAGTCGTGGCAATGGTTAGCGTGCCAGTATCCACATCACTAAACTCCTCACCCACGCGTTTGATATTATCAATATCACGCATCACTTTAGTAGCCAGTGCTAGAATTTGAGCGCCAGGTTCAGTCACGCCAGTTAAGCGCTTCCCATTGCGTTGAAAAACCTGCAAACCCAGCTCTTCTTCAAATAGCTGAATTTGTTTGCTGATGCCAGGTTGTGAGGTAAATAAAGCCTCCGCCGCACTGGTAATATTTAATCCCTGACGCACAACCTCATGCAAATATCGTAACTGATGTAACTTCATGTTGACTCAACTTTTAGTCTAGACTGAATAGAATTATTTATATAATTAAAAAATATATGCATAGAATAACATATTCTTAAAACAAAATTTTATTTGCTGATATAGTGCGCACCTAAATTAAAATAAATTACTAAATAACGGATACTCCATATGGAATTTGGTTATATATTTGCTGGCTTTACTGTTGGCTTGCTGGTTGGTATTACTGGCGTGGGCGGTGGCTCACTCATGACACCTTTACTAGTGTTTTTATTCGGCTTTAAGGCCGCTGTTGCTGTTGGTACAGACTTGCTTTACGCCGCCATCACTAAAACCGGTGGTGTGTTTGTTCATCATAACACTCATAAATCTGTTGATTGGCGCGTGGTAAGCTGGATGTCACTTGGGAGCTTGCCTTCAGCGATTGTCACTATTTTTGTCATTAAGCATTTAATTAAAATTGAAAAAGATGTCACCGGTATCATTACGCTAACCTTGGGTATTGCGCTAATTCTCACTTCCGTTGCCTTACTGATTCGCAGTTATGTGACACGCAAGCAAATTAGAGAAGTTGAACATAGCTTAATCAGTAGTGGTCGCTTTAAGCAAATGCAAATTCCTTTAACTGTATTCGTCGGCGTGGTTTTAGGTACACTGGTCACTATTTCATCGGTAGGTGCTGGAGCATTGGGTACATTAGCAATTTTGTTCTTATACCCCAAGATGAGCACATTAAAAGTTGTCGGCACAGATTTGGCACATGCCATTCCTTTGACTGCGGTAGCTGGCTTTGGACATTGGTCGCTTGGGCATGTGAATTTTGAATTATTAGGGACCTTACTTATCGGCTCGTTGCCTGGTATATGGGTCGGTAGCCATTTAAGCGTAAAAATTCCAGAAAAAGTTTTACGTCTCATTTTAGCTACGCTGTTACTTATTATTGGTTTAAAATTCGTTATGGCTTAATTTAAAAGCTAGTTTTAAAAGTTTAAATATAAAAGTTTAAGTATATATGTATAAATATGATGAAATAGATCAACAACTTGTTGATGAACGTGTAGCTCAATACCGCGACCAAGTGCGCCGTTATTTAGCAAAAGAGTTATCAGAAGACGAATTTCGTCCACTACGCCTGCAAAATGGCTTATATATTCAACGCCACGCCCCTATGTTGCGCATAGCCGTACCTTATGGCATGTTATCTAGTCGTCAATTACATAAATTAGCTGACATTGCGAATAAATATGACAGAGGCTTTGGTCATTTTAGTACACGCCAAAACCTGCAACTCAATTGGCCAAAACTTGAAGATACGCCAGACATTTTAGCTGAGCTTGCTACCGTTGAAATGCATGCTATTCAAACCTCAGGCAATTGCATTCGCAATATCACTACTGATCAATTTGCAGGGGTTGCGCCTGATGAAATTATAGACCCACGCACCATGGCAGAAGTCATGCGCCAATGGAGTACATTTCACCCAGAATTTGCACTATTACCACGCAAATTTAAAATTGCCGTGTCCGGTACCAAACAAGACCGTGCCATTGTGCAAGCGCATGATATTGGCATGGAGTTTTATCGTGATGCAGAAAACAAAGTCGCCATTAAGGTATGGGTGGGCGGCGGTTTAGGTCGCACGCCTATTTTGGGCACGGTGATTCGAGAGCACCTTGAATGGCAACATGCCCTCACCTATTGTGAAGCTGTTATCCGAGTGTATAACCTGCATGGTCGCCGCGACAATGCTTACAAAGCACGTATTAAAATTTTAGTTAAGGCCTTGGGCATTGATGAATTCAGCAAGCAAGTTGAAGCTGAATGGCTGCATCTGAAAGATAGCCCAAACACCATTACCGAAGCTGAGTTAGCGCGCGTTGCACAGCATTTTGAAGCTTTTGACTACGCAACATTACCTGCACACGATGCAAGTTTTGATGCTGCCATAGCAAGCAATGCCGCGTTTAGCGCTTGGGCTAAGCGTAGTGTGCATCCGCACAAAATCTCCGGTTACCGTGCGGTTACCTTATCACTCAAGCCACATGGCAAAGCGCCAGGTGATGCCACCAGCGAGCAAATGCATGTGGTTGCAGATTTAGCCGCAGAATACAGCTTTGGTGAACTTCGCGTTTCACACGAGCAGAATTTAATTCTGGCCGATGTGAAATTAAGCGATTTATTTGCCGTGTGGGAAAAAGCCCGTGCGCACGGTTTGGCTACACCTAATATTGGCTTACTTACCGATATTATTTGTTGCCCAGGTGGTGACTTTTGCTCTTTGGCCAACGCTAAAAGCATCCCGATTGCCCAAGCAATTCAAATGCAATTTGATAACCTGGATTACTTACACGACATCGGCGAACTTGAACTCAACATTTCAGGTTGTATGAATGCGTGTGGCCATCATCACGTTGGTCACATCGGTATTTTGGGTGTGGATAAAGATGGTTCAGAATGGTATCAAGTATCAATAGGCGGCAAACAAGGGAATGATGCCAGCTTGGCTACAGTCATCGGTCCATCGTTTTCAGCAGAAGAAATGCCTGGCGTTGTGCAGAAGCTGATTGAGGTTTATCTCAAAGAACGGTCTGATGAAGAGCGTTTTATCGACACAGTACGCCGCATTGGTGTTGCGCCATTCAAGGCGCACGTTTATGCAACAACTGAACCAAAAATTGAGGCAGCGCATGTCTAATCTTATTACCAAAAATGAAATTGTGTCCGACGATTGGACTTTGGTTACATTGCCAAAAGTAGATCAAGAAGTACGCAAACAAGCAGGCAAAGTTGTACTTTTTAAACTCACTGGCGAGAATACAATCTCAGCTGATCAAATTGCCAATACGCAAATTCCGGCAACTGGAAAAATATTAGTGCCATTGTCGGTTTACTTGGCGCGTAAAAGTGAGTTGGCAACGCGTATCGCCAAGCAAGAGGTCGGCATTTGGCTAGCCACGCATGAAGTGCTAGAAAGCCTGACCAATGCCGAGCCTAACCTCAACATATTCCCGTTGATTGCTGTTTATGTCGAGCGTTCTGCTGACGGTCGCATTTTCTCAATAGGCAACCTGTTGCGCACTCGCTGTGGTTTCAATCATACATTACGTGCTTTCGGCGATGTATTACGCGACCAATTATTTTTCTTAAAACGCTCAGGATTTGATAGCTATTTAATTCGCGCAGACCGCAGTGCTGAAGAAGCGTTGCAAAGCCTCAAAGACTTCAGCCAGCCCTATCAGGGCGCAGTTGATGATAAACAACCCGTTTGGCGTAGAGTTAATCGGGGTCAAAATAATGTTGCGTAGCATGAAAAGAAACATAAAATGAACAGCCAAATTTCCATGCTAAAACCAGAGGCAAGCAACCCGGCCACTTCGCCTGAACTCACAGATGAACTCAAGTCATCTGTAGGCCAAAAACGTGCGAATGTTGTCAGTTTGCTCACAGCGGCTATTCAAGAATATGGTAGCCATCATGAAATCACTTTTGCTAATAGCATGGGTGCTGAAGACATGGTACTCACGGACATTATTCAACGCGAACAACTAGCCATTGAGATTTTTTCATTAGATACAGGCAGGCTACCCACTGAAACCTATGATTTAATTGCAAAAACAGAACAAACTTACCATACCAAGCTTAAAATATTTTTCCCGCAAGCTGAAACGGTTGAAAATTATGTCAGAACCAATGGTATCAACGCATTTTATGAGTCTATAGAATTACGTAAAGCCTGCTGTTTTATGCGTAAAGTTGAGCCGCTACAACGGGCTTTAATAGACAAAAAGGCTTGGATTACCGGCATGCGTGCCGAGCAATCGACGACCCGCGTTAACTTGCCATTTCGTGAATTTGATGCAGGCAACAAACTGGAAAAACTCAATCCTTTAAGTGATTGGACAGAACAAGAGGTTTGGGCTTACATTCGTTTACATGAGGTACCCTATAACAAGCTACATGACCAGTTCTACCCCAGTATTGGTTGTGCGCCCTGCACGCGCCCAATTGCCATGGGAGAAGATGTAAGGGCTGGCCGTTGGTGGTGGGAAGACCCAACCAGTAAAGAATGCGGTTTGCATGTAAAAAAGTAAACCTTTTGATTAGCCGCCAATGAACACCGATAAAAACTGGTAAACTTCTAAAGTTCGCTGTTTGTAACTCGCCTTGAAAAAATTTGACCCTATTAAATGCGAAATGCATTTGCATTGATCACCGATGAATTTGATTTTTAAAACCTAAAACACATGACAACTAAACAACCCTTATCTCACTTAGATTGGCTAGAAGCCGAGGCTATTCATATTCTGCGCGAAGTTGCAGGGCAATGCGCTAATCCTGTATTGCTGTTTTCAGGTGGTAAAGACTCGCTCTGCATTCTGCGTTTGGCTGAAAAAGCTTTTCGTCCTGGTAAATTCCCGTTTCCGTTAATGCATATTGATACCGGCCACAACTATCAGGAAGTGATTGATTTCCGCGACCTACGTGCAGCAGAACTTGGCGAACGTCTGATTGAGCGCTCAGTTGAAGATTCGATGAAACGCGGTACCGTAGTGCTTAAAACACCTGATGAGCCACGCAATAAGCATCAATCAGTGACATTGCTTGAAGCCATTGAAGAGTTTGGTTTTGACTGCTGCATTGGTGGCGCACGTCGCGACGAAGAAAAAGCGCGTGCCAAAGAACGCATCATGAGTTTTCGCGATGAGTTTGGTCAATGGGATCCTAAAAACCAACGCCCTGAATTGTGGAATCTTTACAATGCACGTTCACACAAAGGTGAGAACATTCGCGCCTTTCCAATTTCTAATTGGACAGAAATGGACGTTTGGCAATATATTGAACGCGAAAACTTAAGCCTACCCAGTATTTATTTTTCGCATCATCGTGATGTGGTCATGCGTGACGGTGCTATCGTCCCTGTCAATGTGCCACTTGCGGATGGCGGGGTTGTTAATCCACCAAAAGCCGGTGAAAAAATCATCAATATGCAAGTGCGTTTTAGAACAGTAGGTGACATTACCTGTACCGCCCCTGTGATTTCTGACGCGGATACCGTCAGTAAAATTGTACTGGAAACCGCAACCACAACTATTACCGAGCGTGGTGCGACCAGATTGGACGACCAGACTTCAGACGCTTCCATGGAACAACGCAAGAAGGAAGGCTATTTCTAAATGAACACTATGCAAAATACAAAACAAACACAACACAACGACTCACTACTGCGCTTTATGACCTGCGGCTCTGTCGATGACGGCAAAAGCACTTTAATTGGTCGCCTACTGTTTGATACTAAAACTATCTTAGCGGATACGCTCACACAAATATCAAACACCTCTAAAAAACGCGGTATGCAAGCTGTAGATTTATCACTACTGACCGACGGCTTACAGGCTGAGCGCGAGCAAGGCATTACCATCGATGTGGCTTATCGTTACTTCAGCACGGGCACACGCAAATATATTATTGCGGATGCGCCCGGCCATGAGCAATATACACGCAACATGGTCACCGCAGCTTCTACTGCCAATTTGGCTATTATTTTGATTGATGCCCGCCGTGGTGTGCTCACCCAAACCCGTCGTCATAGCTATTTAGCGCATTTGGTGGGGATTCAGCACATTGTGGTGGCTGTCAATAAAATGGATTTAATCAATTACGACCAAGCCGTTTACGACAAAATTTGTGCTGATTATTTAGCCTTTGCTACCGAGATTGGTTTGCAGCGCGATAGCCATGATATTCGTTTTATCCCAATGTCAGCCTTAAATGGTGACATGCTGGTAGATAGACTAGAAAATATGCCTTGGTACACCGGTGAAACGTTACTTGAGATGTTAGAAAAAGCACCGGCTTCTGACATTGATCAATCTGAAGAATTTCGCTTCCCTGTACAATTTGTATGTCGCCCGCATGCCAGTTCTGATGCTGCTTTGCATGACTTCAGAGGCTTTATGGGGCGCATTGAAAGTGGTGATATTGCAGTGGGTGATGCCGTTACCGTGTTACCGAATGGCTACCAATCCAAAGTCAAAGCGATTCAACTAGGCGAAGCGCAATTGCAAAGTGCGCAAACCGAGCAAAGCGTAACTTTACTGCTCGAAGATGAAATTGACACCTCACGCGGCGACATGATTGTAAAAACCGGCAGCAATATTGCGCCGGTAAAACACATTGAAGCTTTTGTGTGCTGGCTATCAGAAACGCCCATGTCACCTGCGCGCACTTATGTAATCCGCCACACCACGCGTGAATCTAAAGCTAAAGTAGGTGTTATTTCATACAAAATAGATGTAAATACGCTGGAGCAACAAGCCACTACTGACTTAAAAATGAACGATATTGCACGCATGAGCTTCAAACTCGCACAACCATTGATGGTGGATAGTTACACCACTAATCGTGCGACAGGCGCATTCATTGTGATTGATGAAAGCACTAATAATACGGTTGGCGCGGGCATGATTATTTGACCTATCTTTGTAATGCAAATAGATATGGCGTAACAATTAAGCCAAGCAAGCCAACTAAATTTCTAATAAAATAACACTTTAGCTTTTAAAGCGGTAAAGGACTTAAAAATGACCTATGTGGTTACTGAAAACTGTATTCAATGTAAATTTACTGATTGCGTAGATGTTTGCCCAGTGGATTGCTTTGTAGAAGGCCCCAACTTTTTAGCCATCAA
>JAURWJ010000084.1 GCA_030655015.1 Methylotenera sp.
CATTGCAAACTCCGAATACTGAGAAATGCAATTACGGGAGACAGACCATGGGTGCTAACGTCCGTGGTCAAGAGGGAAACAACCCAGACCGACAGCTAAGGTCCCAAATGACGTGCTAAGTGGAAAACGAAGTGGGAAGGCATAGACAGCCAGGATGTTGGCTTAGAAGCAGCCATCATTTAAAGAAAGCGTAATAGCTCACTGGTCGAGTCGTCCTGCGCGGAAGATGTAACGGGGCTAAGCACGTAACCGAAGCTTCGGATGCTGCACTATTTATAGTGTATGCATGGTAGGAGAGCGTTCTGTAGGCCTGCGAAGGTGTTCTGTGAGGAATGCTGGAGGTATCAGAAGTGCGAATGCTGACATGAGTAGCGATAAAGGGAGTGAAAAGCTCCCTCGCCGAAAACCCAAGGTTTCCTACGCAACGTTCATCGGCGTAGGGTGAGTCGGCCCCTAAGGTGAGGCAGAGATGCGTAGCTGATGGGAAACAGGTTAATATTCCTGTACCTGTATACAATGCGATGTGGGGACGGAGAAGGTTAGGTCAGCCGGGTGTTGGATGTCCCGGTTCAAGCGTGTAGGCAGATTCTTTAGGCAAATCCGGAGAGTTAATGCTGAGGCGTGATAACGAGCGTACTTGTACGTGAAGTGATTGATACCATGCTTCCAAGAAAAGCCACTAAGCTTCAGTTGTATAGAGACCGTACCGCAAACCGACACAGGTGGGTAGGATGAGAATTCTAAGGCGCTTGAGAGAACCCGGGAGAAGGAACTCGGCAAATTAGCACCGTAACTTCGGGAGAAGGTGCGCCCTTGGTATGTGAAGAGACTTGCTCTTGGAGCAGAAGAGGGTTGCAGTGAAAAGGTGGCTGCGACTGTTTAATAAAAACACAGCACTCTGCAAACACGAAAGTGGACGTATAGGGTGTGACGCCTGCCCGGTGCTGGAAGATTAAATGATGGGGTGCAAGCTCTTGATTGAAGTCCCAGTAAACGGCGGCCGTAACTATAACGGTCCTAAGG
>JAURWJ010000085.1 GCA_030655015.1 Methylotenera sp.
TTGATGATAGAAAGCGTGCGTTGAACAGCCATAACAACTCCATTAAATTAACATATTGAAAAGAACGATAAAATACCATTTTTAGCACTTAAAATAAATCAACTTTTTATGATATGTTATTCATCAAACCAGTTTAGAATAATTAAAACTGTGACAAAATTGGCATCGATATGAAAAATTACACTAGTTCTAATGAACAGACCTCCACAACCTGCCCTGCTTGCGGCCTGCTTTGCGATGATTTGGTCTTAAACGCTACAGGCTCTGAATCTGTAAAAAATGGCTGTGCTAAAAGTATTGCTTTTTTTAAGCAGTCTTTTCAAACAGATATTTCTGCATCGCCTAGCCTATTTGGCAAGCCTTGCGATTTGAATACGGCCGTTAGCGCCGCTGCTAATATTTTACGCAAAAGTAAGCAGCCGTTATTTGCGGGGTTAGGCACTGAAGTGCAAGGCATGCGCGCCTTAATGCATCTAGCTGAAAAATCCAATGCCACACTTGACCATATACATAGTGAATCAACTGTTCGCAATACATTAACCATGCAAAACAGCGGCTGGCTCACTACCACGCTCGCTGAAATAAAAAATCGTGCAGATGTTATTTTGGCTATTGGCACTGACATTGTGAGTAGCCACCCACGCTTTTTTGAAAAGCTTGTGTGGAATACCGACAGCTTATTTAATAAACCAACGCCAGAAATTATTTACTTAAGCGTACCTACCGAAAACACTCAGGCAGGTATTGCACCCAACGGCACTGCACCAACGGTTATTCCAGCGGATACTGCCAGTATTCCAGAAATTGTGAACGCGTTAAACGCACTATTGCATCACAAAAAAATCAAAGCCGAAACTGTTGCCGGAGTTGCTGTTTCAACCTTGCAGGCTGTAGCCGATAAGTTAAAATCTGCTCAATATGCAGTGGTGGTTTGGTCAGCAGGCAGTTTAAAATTCACCCATGCTGAGCTCACCATCCAAAGCGTTGTGCAATTGATTAACACGTTAAACGAAAGCTCGCGCGCTGCAGGTTTTCCGCTTAATTCAGGTGATGGTGACACTTCAATTAACAACACTAGCACTTGGCTCAGTGGCTACCCAACCAGAAGCCGCTTTGTTAATGGCAAGCCTGAATACGACACTTACCATTTTTCAACCAGACAACAATTAACGCGGTGTGATGCACTGCTATGGGTGAGCTCCTTTAACCCCCATTTGCCACTGGATATTAAAACGCCCACTATTGTCATTGGACATCCCAATACTCAACTGGAACATCAACCTGACGTATTCATTCCCATTGGCATTCCAGGCGTTGACCATGCTGGCTTGATGTTTCGAGTAGATAGCTCCATTACTTTACCATTAAAAAAATTACGCGAGAATCACCTGCCCAGCCTGAGTGATGTGATCAACAAAATTGAGGCCTCTTTATGATTA
>JAURWJ010000088.1 GCA_030655015.1 Methylotenera sp.
GTGCCACACAATCACAATTTGACCCGATCAAAATTACAGATAATCTGTGGATTGTACCTACATGGCACAGCTCACCAAACCCCGATGCGATTAACATCATTTTAGACCCTGGCTTGGCGTTTGGTACGGGTAGCCACCCAACCACGCACCTATGTTTAGCTTGGTTAACGCAAACGGTAACCGCAGATGCCAGCGTGCTGGATTACGGCTGTGGTTCTGGCATTTTAGCCATTGCGGCTAAAAAACTGGGTGCGGGGCATGTGGTCGGTACTGATATTGACGCGCAAGCGATTCAGTCGAGCTTATATAACGCCGAACAAAATGCTGTCACGGCGGACTTTTACCACGCAAGCCAATATCAATCACAAACATTTGATATTGTGGTTGCCAATATTTTATCTAGTGCATTAAGTGTTTTAGCTCCCGCACTCGCAAAATCATGTAAAGCAGGCGGCAAAATTGCGCTTTCTGGCATTTTACGCGAACAAGAATCTGCTGTTTCTGCAATTTATGCACAATGGTTTGATATGGAATCCCCGCAGTACATGGATTCATGGGTGTTGCTCACAGGCACTAAAAAATGCGCACCATAACCCGTTGCCCAGCCTGTCAAACTCAATTTTTTGTTACTGAAGTACAGCTGAATAAGCATGACGGTAAAGTTCGCTGCGGGCAGTGCCTGCATGTGTTTGATGCGAAATCGCAGTTTGTAGCTGACACCCCTGCAATAGAAACAACGACAACCGAGGCAACGGTTACAGAAACCTTGGTAAGAGATGTGTCGTTGGCGACAACACCAATGGAGATCAACTCAGAAGTTGAAGCGGTTGCCACATCGCCAACGCTCTCCACACCAGCAGAAAATGACTTGACGCATGATGTTGATTCTAACTCAGTACAAATCATCAATCCTGAAAACACAGCGCTGGACAGCACGAGTTCCAGTCAAATCAATCATCCGATTGATTTGGAATGGCCAGCGCTAGACCGTGCGATATTAGATGAAAATGCGCTATCAAATGCAGATGCCTTAAACCCAACTTCGTTCAATCAGCCGCCATCTGATCAATCTCAGGAGCCTTTTACCGAGGTGTTTGAATTATCTGCATCAGTTGAAGCAGTGCAAGCCTTTGCTACGGAAGCCGCCCAAGCTAGCGATAGCATTAGCACCTCTACTCGTAACAGTGAAAATAACGCTATTTTTAATCATAACGGCCTTAACGGCGGTGCAGAAAATCCATTGGATACCGAGCCAATCAAGAGCTTGAACGACATCACCAAACTCAGCATGCTTGCTGATAATCCAACTAATTATTTTGATGATTTAGCAGGTAAAGACAAGCTTGCCACTAAAAACCTTAGTAAAAAATCTCATCGCTGGTTATGGCTGATTGGCGCTTTAATTTTGCTAATCAGTGCCGCTGCTCAAAGCATTTACTTTTTACGTGACGACATTGCAACTTATTACCCTAGCACCAAACCCATCCTGGTAAAAGCTTGCCAGCCATTAGGCTGTAGCATCAACTTACCCAAGCTAATTGAATGGATTGTGATTGATGACTCCGACATGCAAGAAGATGCCGATATCGAAGGTGTCATGCACTTATCTAGCCGATTAATTAACAAAGCCGGCTTTAATTTAGCCTATCCAAACCTAGAACTCACCCTCACCGATGTTGAAGATAACCCCATATTAAGACGCGTTTTTAAACCTATCAACTACTTGCCCGCCAACACTAATGTGGCACTAGGCTTAAAAGCAGGTGAAATCATTAAAATCAAACTTGCCATCACCACGCAAGGCGAAACCGTTGCCGGTTATCGCATTTTTGTCAGCTATTAAAAAGTATTTTTTACGGTATCTAATGAAATTCATGAGGTCTATTTAATCACTTTACAGTGTTTGTTTTTAAAACAGTTCTGTACTATGTGAGTCATAGATTGTGTAGTACTTAATTAAACAACTTTAGGAGATTTATCATGTGGACAAAACCAGCAGCGACTGAAATGCGTTTCGGCTTCGAAGTAACAATGTACGTTTGCAATCGCTAAGAATACATTGTTATTTGTTAATAGCTAGCAAATAACATTTCAATCAAATGGACGCTTCGGCGTCCATTTTTATTTGTCCGTCACGTATCTGTTTGACTTATATCATGAACCTTTCAAATTTTTAGGTCTAGCATGAATCATATGTAGCCACTAAAGATTGAGAGATATTTTGATAAGAGGCTTGCATTCGTTACCTAAAATTAAAAATAAATGGCTTCTATGGCCAGTGTCTATGTTACTGGCGCTGTTATTAACCTTGTCAATTGTTGCGGCTATGCAACTCCTGTTAGAAGGACAAGTAACCGTTAACTACCTGATCACCGGCATGGTGACTTCCATATTGGTCGTTTGTGTCGTGAGCGGCTTCATTATTTATTTTCAGCAATTTGCGACCAAGTTACTGCAGGATAATCGTCATCTCAACGCCATTTTAAAATCCACTCCGGTACCGATCGCAATAAATAATGGCGTCAATCAGATGCTTAAGCTGAATCCAGAGTTCATCAAAACATTTGGTTATACCATTGATGACATCCCGACACTCAATGACTGGTGGCCCAAGGCGTATCCTGACGAAAAATATCGGCAGTGGGTGATGGATAACTGGAACACTCGTCTACAAAACTCAACCATCAAGGGCACCCCATTTGAGCCGCTGGAAGTTAATGTCCATTGTAAAAATGGTACTGTAAAAACAGTCATTGCTTCTACCGCTCCACTCGGTATAGGCTTTGATGACGCTCACCTTATTGTTCTTTACGATATATCAGAAAAGATATATGTATTTAACGAGCTGTGGCTGATGAAGTCAATTATTGATAAAAGTAAGAGCTCTTATTTTATATTGAGCCCCGAAGGTGAGGTAGTGTTTATCAATGATTTTGCCTGCCAAGCTTTAGGGTACACACGTGAAGAACTGATAGGAATGCACCCTTGGGATTTTGACCCGGATTTTTCTGCCGATGAGTGGCCACGTGTGTGGTCTCGGTTAAAAAATGATGAAATCATCAATATTGAGACGCGCCATCGCCATAAAAATGGCACGCTTTCAAACGTAGAGATTACAGGTCACTACATTTCACACAAAGGGAATGAATACAATTTTTGTTTTGTACAGGATGTGACTGAACGCAGAAAAATTGACGCTGAACTCCGTATTGCCGCCACTGCATTTGAATCACAAGAAGGTATGATTATTACCGATGCCAACGCGAAAATTTTAAAAATAAATCATTCATTTACCAGAATTACCGGCTTTACTTCTGAAGAAGCCCTTGGCCAGAAAATGACCCTGCTAAAGTCTGGTGTGCATGATGCTGGTTTCTACCGTGCAATGTGGGAGAACATTAAGTCGACCGGCTCTTGGCAAGGCGAAATTTGGAACCGTCGTAAAAATGGCGACATTTATCCTGAGTGGCTAACAATCACTGCCGTAAAAGATGCGGATGGCATAGTCACACACTACGTTGGCACGATGATTGATATTACGGCGCGCAAGGCGATTGAAGATCGTGTGCATCATCTTGCCCATTATGATGTTTTAACCGACTTACCCAATCGCGCCCTGTTATCAGACAGGCTTCATCAGGCGCTTGCGCAAGTAAAACGTGACAAATCAAAACTAGCGCTTATTTTTCTGGATCTTGATTACTTCAAACCTGTGAATGATCAATTAGGGCACGAGGTAGGCGATTTATTACTGAAACAAGTCGCACTACGTTTACAGCGTTGTGTAAAACGAGAAACCGACACGCTATCTCGCGTGGGCGGTGATGAATTTGTCATTATTCTTTCACATATTGAATCGGATCAAGATGCAGCCATGATGGCTGACGAAATCATACAATCACTGACGCAACCGTTTGAGATTGAAGAAAATACCATTAGCATCTCTTGTAGCGTCGGCATTGGTATTTATCCCACCCATGGTAAAAATGTGGCTACTCTAATGCGGGTTGCCGATAATGCCATGTATCAAGCCAAGCACGCTGGGCGTGGCCGATTCTGCTTTTACGACCCCGATATGGTCCATGACGAACGAACTACTCGACCATGACCAAGCATTCAGACTCAATCGCTCTAATCGCATCCGCAACACAACTCACGGCCAGTTCTCGCGCATAGCTTTTACGCCAAGCCAAGGCAATTCTACGCACAGGCACTGGTGCTGCAAAGGGAATCACTTTTACCAACGGATTGATATAACGTTCTGTGGCGGCACTGCAAGGCAACACGGTAATGCCTAAATTGGAAGCCACCATATTTCGAATGGTTTCCAAGGAGTTCCCCTGTAGCACTTGACCTTTACGCGACAACTCTGGGCAGGCTTGCAACACCTGATGGCTATAACAGTGCCCCGCATTTAATAGCAGCACATGCTCCTCAATCAGCTCATGTGCCTCTATTAATTGACGATTCGCCCAATGGTGATCAATAGGCACCATTACCACATATTTCTCATCGTATAACGGCAGCGTATTAATGCCGGGCACATCAAATGGCAATGCCACCACTGCGGCATCAATCACCCCGTTTTTTAGTTGTAGTTCTAATTGCGCGGTTAGATTTTCTTCTACATCCAATGGCATATCTGGCGCACTTTGGCGCAAAATTGGGATAATTTCAGGCAATAAATACGGCCCTACCGAGTAAATCAAACCCAGGCGAAACGCGCCACTGAGTTGATTATTGCCTTGTTTTGCAATTTCACGAATGTGATTTGCTTGTTCTAACACTTTAATCGCCTGCTCTATAATTTTTTCACCTATCGGCGTTGGGTTGATATCAGTGCGGCTACGCTCAAAAATCATCACACCCAAGTCTTGTTCCAGCTTTTTAATCGCCAAGCTCAGTGCGGGCTGGCTCACAAAACATTTTTCAGAGGCGCGCCTGAAATTGCGCTCTTTTGCTATCGCCACGACAAATCGTAATTCGCTCAAGGTCATAATTTTTGCATCTCAACAATTGGTAATTGATAAGTCTAGCATATCAATGAGTTTTTAACATCCAATGATACAAATCAAAAATATCGCTATACACTGGCCTCAATCACTACACAACATGTCTTTTAAGTACTAGCCGCCACACGCCACGAGGAGATTTTTATGAAAAACCTGCTATATAAAACCTTTACAGAATACAACCGCACTATTTTTACCGATCTATTTGCGCTGTATGCACAAAGCCACTAATACCAACAATTTTTATTAAGGACAGTTATATAAAATTACGTTATATTTATTAAAATATTGAGGAAATATCATGAGAAAGCACACATTAGCTTCATTATTGCTTCTAGTATCTTATTCCATCGCTTATGCAGATATGCCTGTTAACAACCCTGAACAAAACATGCTTGGTGACGCAAAGAAATTATCTGCTGAGTTTGTACAAAAACTCGGCGGGATTTTAAAGCAGCAGCTTGAGTCTTCTGGAACAGAGTCTGCATTAAGCGTCTGTAAAGACGTTGCACCGGAGATGTCAGCGCAATACTCAAATGATAAGCGCATTGTTAAGCGCGTTTCATTAAAGCCGCGGAATAGTAGTATTGGCGTTGCTGATGAGTGGGGGGCTAACCAACTTAAGCAATTCGATATGGCTGCAGCATCAGGAAAACCTGCTGCTGAAATAGAAGCGCATGCGGTAACCGATGAAAAAGATGGCCGCTGGTTTAGATATATGAAAGCGATTCCGACGCAAGCCATGTGCCTGCAATGCCATGGCGGGACGGATAATATTCAACCTACTGTTCAAGCGTTGCTTAAACAGCTCTATCCAAACGATTTGGCTGTTGGTTATAAGGTTGGCGAAATCAGAGGCGCTATTTCAGTCAAAGAGAAGTTTGAGCAATAGGAAATTTTCTTATTGCTTGTCCTAAGCAATAAGCAGGTAAGCCGCCAGCAGTAGTCCGACAACAGCTACAGAGGCTGCTAATAATGTAGGTAGCCAGCTTATTGCCAGCTTTGGTACATCATTGGGCGGAAGCGTTTTGATATAGCGTTGGTGGTTGAGCTGAGCGCCTATTGTAATTGCAACGCCAATGATGACTAGCGCGATTCCAAAAATATTCGACAATTCATTGTTGTGGTGGCTAGTATTGGCAGCAATGCTAGCGCCGGAAAGCAATGTTAAGAACAACCCAAACTTTGCTACTACAAAACCAAGTGCCATGACTGTGATGCCGGATCTTACCCAAGCCAGCAATGTGCGTTCAGCTGCAAAAAATACTCTAGGATCCGAGTCCATCATCACTCCTTAATTCGATTATCATGCATTTAATTTTACGTATTTATTCTGACGGTTTGCGGGCGATCATGCTCATGAGCGCTGATTGCCCATTGTGTCCTAGACCTTCAGA
>JAURWJ010000089.1 GCA_030655015.1 Methylotenera sp.
ATAACTGCACCTTGCTTACCTTTGTCTTTACCGGTATTTAGGATGACTTGATCACCCTTGCGAATTTTGTTCATGTGAGCTCCTACAACACTTCTGGTGCTAATGAAACGATTTTCATGAATTTTTCAGTACGCAATTCACGTGTTACTGGCCCGAATATACGGGTACCAATCGGTTCTAGCTTATTATTTAACAGTACTGCAGCATTGCCATCGAACTTAACCAAAGAACCGTCTGGACGACGAACACCTTTAGCAGTGCGCACAACTACCGCGCTGTAAACTTCGCCTTTTTTTACGCGACCACGTGGTGCAGCATCTTTGATGCTCACTTTGATGATATCGCCTATTCCAGCGTAGCGACGTTTAGAGCCACCTAACACTTTGATGCATTGCACAGAGCGCGCACCAGTGTTATCGGCAACTTCTAGCCGAGATTGCATTTGAATCATGAGAATAATCTCCAACTTAATCCGTTAAAACCAACACCAGCCATTTTTAATTGAAACTTATCTTTCAATTAACACGGCCGATAGACCCGGTCAGTATTGGGGCGAGAGCTTATGACTTATTTTTAAATTAAAGTCGCTCGCCTAAATAGCCAAACATTATAACTTGATAGAAGATATTGCGCAATTCTTATTGTAAATAATTGCGCAATATTTCAAATCAATAGACTTACTTTAAGCTGCTTTAACAACCCAAGACTTAGTTTTAGAAAGCGGGCGGCTTTCAACGATAGTTACCAAATCGCCCTCTTTGCAGCTATTAGTTTCATCATGTGCATGAAACTTCTTAGATTGGCGAACAACCTTACCAATCAATGGGTGCTTAACTTTACGCTCAACCAACACCGTAACTGTTTTGTCCATTTTGTCACTTGTTACGCGGCCAGTCAGACTGCGCAGTACTTTTGTCGTTTCAGTCATATTATGCCTGCTTCGCTTTCTCAGCTAATACAAGCTTCACACGCGCTACATCTTTGCGTACTTTACCTAGCTGATCTACTTTAGATAATTGTTGAGTAGCCACTTGCATACGAAGTGAGAATTGCGCACGGCGCAAATCAATCAACTCTGCATTCAACTCTTCAACGCTTTTTGCTCTTAAATCGGTTGCTTTCATATTAGCGTACCTTTCTTAACTACCGATTTGGCGAGTCATGAATGTCGTTTCAATTGGCAACTTTGCAGCAGCCAAACGGAACGCTTCACGTGCAAGCTCTTCGCTTACTCCGTCCATCTCGTATAACATTTTACCTGGTTGAATTTGCGCTACGTAAAACTCGGTACTACCCTTACCGTTACCCATACGCACTTCAGCTGGTTTTTTCGAAATTGGTTGATCCGGGAAAATGCGAATCCATACACGACCACCACGTTTAATATGGCGAGTCATTACGCGACGAGCAGCTTCAATTTGACGCGCAGTTAAACGGCCACGGCCAACTGCTTTCAAACCAAAATCACCAAAACTTACTTTATTACCCGTAGTTGCAATGCCTTTGTTACGGCCTTTTTGCATCTTACGATATTTTTGTCTAGACGGTTGTAGCATCTTTAGCCCTCGGCTTTCTTACTTTTTTCTCTGGCTCAGCAACTGGGGTAGTAGTAGCTCCGATAGGAGCTTGTACGTTACCAGCAAAAATCTCACCTTTGAATACCCAAACTTTAATACCGATGATACCGTATGTCGTTGAAGCTTCAGCAACACCGTAATCAATGTCTGCACGTAATGTATGTAATGGCACACGGCCTTCACGATACCATTCAGTACGAGCAATTTCGATACCGTTTAAACGACCTGAACTCATGATTTTGATACCTTGAGCGCCAAGACGCATTGCATTTTGCATTGCGCGCTTCATAGCACGACGGAACATCACACGTTTTTCAAGCTGTTGAGCAATAGATTGCGCAATCAATGTTGCATCAATTTCAGGCTTACGCACTTCTTCAATGTTTAAATGAACAGGTACGCCCATTAAACCTTGTAGAGTTGCGCGTAAAGACTCAATGTCCTCACCTTTTTTACCGATAACAACACCAGGACGCGCGCTGTAAATTGTAATTTTCGCATTCTTTGCAGGACGCTCAATCAAAATACGGCTAACTGCAGCACTGGCTAACTTTTTATTTAAGAACTCACGTACTTTAATGTCACCTTGCAACATTGCAGGGAAGTTCTTGCTATTGGCATACCAACGTGAGGACCAGTTTTTTTGGACACTCAGACGGAAACCAATTGGATGAATTTTCTGACCCATGATTATCCCTTAGTTACCGACTGTCACATGAATGTGACAGGTTGGTTTAGTAATACGACCCGCACGACCTTTTGCGCGTGGACGAATACGTTTAAGCACAATACCTTTATCAACGCAAATTGAAGTTACCTTCAACTCGTCAATATCGGCGCCATTGTTATGTTCAGCGTTGGCGATTGCAGATTCAACTACTTTTTTAATGATCTCAGCACCTTTTTTAGGCGTGAAATTAAGAATGTTAAGCGCCTGATCTACTTTTTTGCCACGAACAAGGTCTGCCACCAATCTAGCCTTTTGAGGAGAGAGATGAACACCTTTTAATATTGCAGATACTTGCATCTTCAGCTCCTACTTCTTAGCTTTTTTGTCGGCTGCATGTCCTTTGAATGTACGTGTTAACGCAAATTCACCGAGCTTGTGACCTACCATGTTTTCAGAAATCAACACTGGAATGTGTTGCTTACCATTATGAATTGCAATAGTAAGACCGATAAAATCCGGGAAAATTGTAGAACGACGTGACCAAGTTTTAATTGGTTTGCGATCGCGTGTTGCCGCTGCAACTTCTACTTTTTTTGCCAAATGACCATCAATAAATGGGCCTTTTTTAAGTGAACGTGCCATAAATTACCTTACGCCTCTCGGACGACGACTAATACGCATATTATCTGTACGTTTACTGCTACGTGTACGATAACCTTTAGTTTTAACACCCCATGGACTCACTGGATTCATACCAGCAGCTGTTTTACCTTCACCACCACCGTGCGGGTGATCAACCGGGTTCATTACCACACCGCGAACGGTTGGACGAACACCACGCCAGCGCATCGCACCAGCTTTACCAATTGAACGTAATGAATGCTCTTCGTTGCCTACTTCACCTAAAGTTGCCATGCAATCTACGTGTACGCGGCGAACTTCACCTGAGCGTAAACGCAACTGAGCATAAGCACCTTCACGCGCTAGCAATTGCACCGAAGTACCCGCTGAACGAGCAATTTGCGCACCTTTACCAGGTTGCAACTCGATACAATGGATTGTGCTACCGACTGGGATATTACGTAGCGGCATTGCATTACCTACTTTAATAGGCGCTTCTGAACCACTAACTAATTGCATACCAGCAGTTACGCCACGCGGAGCAATAATATAACGGCGCTCACCATCTGCATAACAAAGCAAAGCAATGTGCGCAGTGCGGTTTGGATCATACTCAATATGCTCCACTTTTGCCGGGATACCAGTTTTATTGCGACGGAAGTCAATTAAACGATAATGCTGCTTATGACCACCACCTTGGTGACGTGTTGTAATATGACCGTTATTATTACGGCCTGCATGTCTACTTTGACTCTCCAACAGCGGTGCGTGTGGTTTACCTTTATAAAGGTCAGGTGTTACCACCTTGACTACACCACGACGACCCGGGGACGTTGGCTTGACTTTAACTAATGCCATCTCATCTCTCCTTATTCGGCCGCTGCGAAGTTAATTTCTTGACCTGGCTTCAAGCTTACATAAGCTTTTTTCCAGTCTTTACGCTTGCCCATACTTTTGCCAGCGCGCTTTGTTTTACCTTCGACATTAATCGTTGCAACTATCTCAACTTCAACTTTGAAAATAAGCTCAACAGCAGCTTTAATTTCAGGTTTAGTTGCATCAGTACGCACTTTAAATGCAATTTGTTGATGCTTATCGGCAATGTAAGTCGCTTTTTCAGTAATCTGAGGCGCTAAAATCACTTGCAATAAACGATCTTGAGTTTTAGTAATAGCGGTCATCATGCTAGCATCTCCTCAAGTTTTTTCACAGCAGCAGCAGTTGCCACTACATTAGGGAAACGCACCAAACTGACTGGGTCAGCAAATTGCGCATCAACCACCATCACGTTAATGAGGTTGCGTGAAGATAAATATAAGTTTTCATCAAAACCATCGGTCAGCACCAATACGCCGCCTTCATAACCCAAACCTTTGATTTTTTCAGCCAAAGCTTTAGTTTTAGGTGTAGTTACCACAAATTCTTCGACTACATTTAAACGCTCTTGACGTACCAACTCAGATAAAATGGTTTGCATACCAGCACGGTAAGCTTTACGGTTTATTTTATGACTAAAATTCTCTAGCGGTGAACTTGGGAATGCACGACCACCTCCACGCCAGATTGGGCTAGACGTCATACCAGCACGCGCATTACCCGTTCCTTTTTGCGCATAAGGTTTATGCGTAGTATGTGCAACATTGCCACGACCTTTTTGTGCTCGGGTTGCAGTACGGGCATTTGCCATGTACGCAACAACTACTTGATGCACTAAAGCCTCGTTAAATTCACGACCAAAAGTTTCATCAGAAACAGTCATGCCTTTTTTAGCAAGCTTGCCGCTTTTATCGACTAATTTGAGTTCCATTATTTCATCCCCTTCTGAAGCTTAGCTTTAATAGCCGGACGCACAACAACGTCTCCGCCTTTAGAGCCAGGGACCGCACCTTTAATCAACAACAGGTTACGCTCAACATCAACACGTACGATTTCCAGGTTTTGCGTAGTGACTTTAGTAGCCCCCAAGTGACCAGGCATGCGCTTACCTGGGAATACTCGACCAGGGTCTTGCGCCATACCGATAGAACCAGGTACGTTATGTGATTTAGAGTTACCATGAGACGCACGGTTAGACTTAAAGTGATGGCGCTTAATTGCACCAGCAAAGCCTTTACCCAAAGATGTACCAGTAACGTCAACCATCTGACCTACCTGGAAAATATCTACAGTGATATTTGCACCGGCAGTGTAATTAGCTAAAACCTCGCTCGTTACTGGGAATTCATGAATACCAGCACCAGCAGCAGAACCTGTCTTGGCATAATGCCCAGTCAGCGCTTTGTTGATGCGGCTAGCACGACGTGTACCGTAAGCAACCTGAAGGCCTGTATAGCCGTCGCTTGCGACCGTCTTGATCTGTGTCACGCGGTTAGGTACAACTTCCAACACGGTTACCGGGATGCTTGCGCCATCATCAGTAAACACGCGGGTCATACCCACTTTGCGACCAATAAGCCCTAAGCTCATGATCGTTTCCTTATATTTTAGTTAAAAAGTCGATTACAATTGACCGACTTCTGTGAAAGAGCGCGGATTATACCGAACTCCA
>JAURWJ010000096.1 GCA_030655015.1 Methylotenera sp.
CTGAAATAAACGTCGAAACCTACAAGGGCGTGGTGCAGTTGAGTGGTTTTGTTAGCTCAGAAGCTGACATTGACAAGGCGGTCGAAATTGCACGCGGCGTTAATGGTGTGACCTCTGTTAAAAACGACATGCGACTAAAAGTTAAGTAGTCAATCTGACCATTTTTTATAAGGAGTAAAAAAATGCTTGAAACCATAGCAGTTATATTGCTGATTCTCTGGGTACTTGGTTTAGTTTCAGCGTACACCATGGGTGGGTTAATTCACATTCTTTTGGTTGTCGCCGTTGTAGTGATATTTGTACGTGTGAATCAGGGTCGACGGCTGAAGATAGTTAGCAACGCGACTTGGTTGTTTACCAACTCTACTTTACTAAGCTATCCAGTGATCAGTGTAAATATATTTCTATTAGGAGAAGGTAAGATGAACGCAGTCAAAATGTTGGCAATCGCGCTGATCGTGGCCGGTGCTCTTGGGTTGGCGTATGGCAGTTTCACTTACACCAAGGAGACACATCAAGCCAAAATAGGTCCGATAGAGCTTTCAGTTAAAAACAAAGAAACCGTAAACGTTCCGGTATGGGCTGGTGTAGCGGCGATGGTGGCAGGGGCTTTTCTACTGTTCGCACGCAAATAGCATTAGTTACCTTATAAGGGATGAGCTACAAAGCAAAGATTATGCATAAATAAAATTTAGTTACCAGTGGAGAATAGCATGGGAAATTTAGTGGACCAAATCAACAAGAGTCAATTGATCAACGAGTTTAAAGTGGTAGTTGCAGATGCTGAGGCACTGCTAAAAGCTACTGCAAATACTAGTGGCGAAAAAATTGCTGAGGTGCGATCCAAAGCAGAAAAATCACTGAGCATTGCAAAAGCCAAATTAGCCGATGCGCAAGATGAAATGCTTGCCAGAACCGAAGCCGCTGCTAAAGTGACGGATGTTTATGTGCATGAAAATCCATGGCGCTCTATTGGGCTTGCTGCCGGTGTTGGTGTAGTTATCGGTTTGCTTATTGGCCGACGTTAACCTAAACATGTTGCCAGCAGTGCCGTATGACGATCAGTTACCTAGGTAAATTTAAATCCGCAAGACTGCGTTTATTTAGGTATCGATTCAACCATGAAAAATACGACTATAGGTTTCATTGTCTGTTTGGTAGCA
>JAURWJ010000142.1 GCA_030655015.1 Methylotenera sp.
GGGCAAAATGTACGTTTGGCTTCTGAGCTCACAGGTTGGACCTTGAACATTCTAACGGTGGATCAAGCCGCACAGAAAAACCAAGCCGAGTATGCGGGTGTTAGCCAGCTCTTTATGGAAAAATTAGACGTTGACGAAGAAGTCGCAGAAATTTTAGTGCAAGAAGGCTTTAGTACCTTAGAAGAAATTGCTTATGTACCACTAGCTGAAATGAATGAAATTGATGCGTTTGATGAAGACACTGTAGAAGAGCTTCGTAAACGTGCTCGCGCAGCATTGTTGACTGAAGCGATTGCTAAAGAAGAAAAAGTGGAAGAAGCCGCTGAGGACTTGTTATCACTTGAAGGTATGGATGACGTGACGGCGCATCTGTTGGCATCGAAAGGTGTTTCAACCATGGATGATTTGGCAGAGTTGGCCATTGATGAGTTGGTTGAGCTGACCAATATGGATGAAGAACGTGCAAAAGCACTGATTATGACAGCGCGTGCGCCTTGGTTTCAGTAGGTCTTGGGTTTAATAGATTTAATGAGAATTGAGTGTGTTGGGATGGCTATCGGCTGAAAAACTTTCGGCCGAATTAAAGCGATAATTTAAGTAGCAATAAGCAGTACCCTAGGCAATAAAGCTTAGAAGAAAGAACACTGGAGCAACAAGATGGCACAAACAACCGTAGAACAATTTGCTGGCGAGCTTAAGCTGCCAACACCGTTGTTATTAGAACAGCTAAAAAGCGCTGGCGTGCATAAATCAAGCGCAGATGACCAATTGAGCGAAAATGATAAAACAGCATTGCTGGATCATTTGCGTAAAGAACACGGCACACTTGCCCCAAAAAGCAAAATTACGTTAATGCGTAAATCAAGCACCGAAATTAAAAAAACGGATAACACGGGTAAGGCACGTACGATTCAGGTTGAAGTGCGTAAAAAACGGATTATTGAGCAACAGGATGATGCTGACTTGAGCGAGCAAGAAGCCGTCGCACAAGCGTTAACAGAGGTTGCAGAAGTATCGGTTGTAGAGCCTGTAATAGCGCCAGTTGAAGTGCTGATACCAGTCGTGGCCGCTGAGCCTGAGGTTGTGGAGCCAGTGGTTATCATTGAGCCGGAAATTATTGCGACACCTGAAATAATAGCTGAGCCTAAAGTAGAGCCTGCAACAGAAGCGGCGCCAGCTGTGGTTGAGTCAGCTCCAGAGAAGGAAGTAGTTAAGTCGCAAACGATTAGCCGTAAAGACTTGCTTGGTGCCGATGAAATAGCGTTGCGTGAGCGCGAGGCTAAGCGCCATGCAACTTTGCTGGCAATACAAGCCGAAGATAAACGCAAAAAAGAAGCATTGGCACAACGCCGATTAGATGAAGAGGCTAAGAAAATAGCCGATGCTGAAGCCGCAAAAGCAAAAGCGGCCAAGCTTTCTGAAGGTACTTTACATAAGCCTGTGGCTAAAGAAGGCGTAGCCAAACCAGCGGCAACTAAAGACGCGAAAAAAGGTAAAGGCAATAATAAAGAGTGGACCGATGCTGAAAACAAAAAACGTGGCTTAAAAACACGCGGTGATACTACGGCGGGTAAACCAGGCTGGCGCGCACCAAAAGGCGGCAAGCATAGACATCAGGCAGATGATGATGCGCAACATGCATTTAATGCGCCTACTGAGGCGATTGTGCATGAGGTGTTAGTGCCTGAAACCATTACTGTGGCTGAGTTGGCGCACAAAATGGCAGTTAAATCTGGTGAAGTCATCAAAACCCTGATGGGTATGGGTATGATGGTCACGATTAACCAAGTGCTAGACCAAGAAACCGCGATTATTATTGTTGAAGAAATGGGGCACAAAGCTTCAGCTGCTGCACCAAATGATCCAGATACCTTTATTGAAGAAGCTGAGCATGCGGCAGCGATACTTGAAACTCGCCCACCAGTGGTCACTGTAATGGGTCATGTGGATCATGGTAAAACGTCGTTACTCGATTATATTCGTCGTAGCCGTGTGGCTTCAGGTGAAGCTGGCGGTATTACACAACACATTGGCGCATACCACGTTGAAACACCGCGTGGCATGGTGACATTTTTGGATACTCCAGGCCATGAGGCATTTACTGCCATGCGTGCGCGTGGCGCAAAAGCAACCGATGTGGTGATTTTAGTGGTTTCTGCCGATGATGGTGTGATGCCGCAAACCATAGAGGCGATTCACCATGCCAAAGCGGCTGGAGTGCCATTGGTCGTTGCGATCAATAAAATTGACAAACCTGGTGCTGAGCCAGAACGCGTGAAAATGGAGCTGGTGGCGCAAGAAGTGGTGCCAGAAGATTTCGGCGGCGAGGTGATGTTTAGAGAGGTGTCGGCCAAAACTGGTCAGGGCATTGATGAGTTACTAGAAGCGGTGCTATTGCAGGCTGAGGTTCTCGAGTTACAAGCACCTAAAAACACCCCTGCAAAAGGTTTGGTAATTGAAGGGCGCCTAGATAAAGGTCGCGGCCCAGTAGCCACTATTTTAGTGACATCAGGTACATTGAAACGTGGTGATATGGTGTTAGCCGGCACTACGTTTGGTAAAGTACGCGCCATGTTAGATGAAACAGGTAAGGATATTCAAGAAGCTGGCCCATCAATGCCAGTGGAAATTCAAGGGTTATCTGACGTGCCAAGCGCGGGTGAAGAAATGATCGTGCTCAATGACGAGCGCAAAGCGCGTGAAATTGCTAACTTCCGACTAGGTAAGTTCCGTGATGTAAAACTGGCTAAACAGCAGGCCTCTAAGCTTGAAAACATGTTCGATCAAATGGGTGAAGGCGCAGCGCAAACGTTAGGGCTGATTATTAAATCTGACGTGCAAGGTTCATACGAAGCGCTGGCGACCAGCTTGCAAAAACTTTCTACCAGTGAAGTTAAAGTTAATATCATTCACACCGGCGTGGGTGCTATTAGTGAATCAGATGTGAACTTGGCTGCAGCTTCTAAAGCGGTGTTGATAGGCTTTAACGTACGTGCCGATTCTGGTGCACGTAAGTTGATTGACTCGTTAGGTATAGATGTACGCTACTACAACATTATTTATGAAGCGGTAGATGAAATTAAAGCAGCGCTAGGCGGCATGTTAGCGCCTGAGCAAAGAGAAAGCATGATCGGTACTGTAGAGATTCGTGAAGTATTCCGCATCTCTAAAGTGGGCGCAATTGCTGGTTGTTATGTAAAAGACGGTATGATTAAACGTAACTCCAGGGTGCGTGTGTTGCGTGACAATGTCATTATTCATACTGGCGAGTTGGATTCACTCAAACGCTTTAAGGATGATGTCAAAGAAGTAAAAAACAACTTTGAATGCGGCTTATCACTTAAAAACTTTAACGACATTGAAGTGGGCGATATTTTAGAAGTGTATGAGATGATTGAAGTGGCGCGTACTTTATAATGGCTAAAGATTTTTCACGCAGTCACCGAGTGGCAGAGCAAATGCAGCGCGAGTTGGCTGATTTGCTGCAATTTGAAGTCAAAGATCCGCGTGTGGGTATGGTCACCATTACCGCCGTTGAAGTAACGGGTGACATGGCACACGCGAAGATTTTTTACAGCGCGGCAAAAGCGAGTGAAAGCACGCAGCAAGGGCTGGAAAAATCAGCTGGATTTCTGCGCACCCAAATCGCCAAGCGCATGTTGCTACGCACGGTACCGCAACTACACTTTGTTTATGATGCCTCGATTGACAATGGCATGATGATGTCAAAATTGATTGATGAGGCTTTGGCTTCAAAGCCTGAAAAACTAAAGTAAAAAGCAAACTTAAAAACCTACGTTCCCTGACCAGATATGCCCGGAGCTTGGCGAAGGGATCATCATAAAAAGCCTGCCTCTTGCAATTTAAACGCATTAAAAAACATATTAACGGTATTCTGCTACTCGATAAGCCGCTTGGCTTCTCGTCTAATCAAGCATTGCAAAAAATCAAGTGGTTACTGCAGGCCGCTAAAGCCGGCCATACTGGCACCTTAGACCCGCTAGCCACTGGCCTGCTACCCCTTTGTTTTGGTGAAGCCACCAAGTTTGCACATTACTTAACCGATGCCGACAAAACCTATTTGGCAACAGTTAAGCTAGGTGTCACCACCACCACAGGCGATGCTGAAGGTGAAGTGTTATCAACCCAGCCGGTGCATGTCAGTCAGGCGCAGTTGGCGCAAGTATGCCAGCAATTTATTGGTGAAATTAGCCAAATTCCTCCTATGTATTCCGCCTTAAAGCATGAAGGTAAGGCGCTTTATGAATATGCGCGTGCAGGGATTGAAATTGAACGCAAGGCACGGTTTGTGACCATTCACAACATTACGCTTAACGCATTTATAGATAACGTAGCAACCCTCACCGTTACCTGTAGTAAGGGCACTTACATTCGCACGTTGGCTGAAGACATCGGCCGTCAGCTTGGTTGTGGCGCGCATTTAATTGGCCTGCGCAGAACCGCCACCGCGAACTATGACATTGCGCAAGCCATGACACTGGAACAGTTTGAAGCGATACCAGCAGAGCAACGTATAGCATCTCTGCGACCAGTAGATAGTTCAGTGCTGCACTTACCGGCAGTGACATTAGATGCTGATAGTGCTTTTTATTTGCAACAAGGGCAGGCGGTATGGCGTAGCGGTGTAATCCCGCAGGGGTTGTTGCGCTTGTACAGCGAGCAGCAGGTATTTTTAGGGCTGGGCGAACAGCTAAGTGATGGCAAAATTGCCCCTAAAAGATTGATTGTGAATCCAGACAAAGCACACGTAGCTGAATAAATATACTTGAGAAATATAAAAAGTAGTTGATAAATCATAGTTTTATCATTAGAATGCGCGGTTCATTGTAAATGAATGTATTGGCTGGTCAGAATGATTGGGCTGCTTTTACATTGACGCACAACCTCTAAATTATAGGATTAAGTTATGGCAATTACAGCACAAGACAGCGCAAAAATCGTTGCAGAATATCAACGCGCACCAAACGACACCGGCAGCCCAGAAGTACAAGTGGCTTTGCTTACATTCCGTATTGGTTATTTAACAGAACATTTCAAATCAAACAAAAAAGACAATCACTCACGTCGTGGTTTGTTGGCGATGGTTAGTCAACGTCGTAGTTTGTTGGATTATTTAAAACGCAAAGATGCAGGCCGTTATCAAACATTGATTCAACGTCTAGGTTTGCGTAAGTAACTTTTATAAAAGTGCCAAAGTTCACACTAGCGTTGGTAACGCTTAAGTTAGCAAACCTTAGATTGTTAATTTTGGGTTCACTTTTATAATTGCTGTAAAAAGCCGATAGCATAGAAACATGCATCGGCTTTTTTTATTGTTAGTTTGTTATTGGGTAAAGTGAATA
>JAURWJ010000145.1 GCA_030655015.1 Methylotenera sp.
GAAAATGTAACGCTTGAGAATTTAGGTCAAGCTAAACGCATTGAAGTGGGTAAAGAAAACACGATCATCATTTATGGCCACGGTGTTGAAGCTAACATCAAAGCACGTATCGCTCAAATCAAAACACAAATCGAAGAAGCGACTAGCGACTACGACCGCGAGAAACTACAAGAACGCGTAGCTAAATTAGCTGGCGGTGTTGCAGTGATTAAAGTCGGTGCTACGACTGAAATCGAAATGAAAGAGAAAAAAGCCCGCGTTGAAGATGCATTACACGCAACACGTGCAGCGGTTGAAGAAGGTATTGTAGCTGGTGGGGGTGTTGCGTTAATTCGCGCACGTGCTGCAATTGCTAAAGTAAAAGGCGACAACCATGACCAAGACGCAGGCGTGAAAATTGTGTTACGCGCTGTTGAAGAACCATTACGCCAAATCGTGCAAAACGCTGGTGTAGAGCCTTCAGTAGTTGTAAACAACGTAGAAGCTGGTAAAGGCAACTATGGCTACAACGCTGCGAACGAAACTTACGGCGACATGATTGAAATGGGTATTCTTGACCCAACTAAAGTAACGCGCTCTGCATTACAAAATGCAGCTTCAGTAGCTGGCTTAATGTTAACGACTGATTGCATGGTTGCTGAACTGCCTAAAGATGACGGTCCAGCAATGGGCGGTGGTGATATGGGTGGTATGGGCGGCATGGGTGGTATGATGTAATTTGGCGTCGTTGGAGAAGCTGTAGCTGTGTCAGCTTCGCTGGGCATTCCTAGCCATACTATCATTGTACTGTCTGCGTCATGCCCAACTTGCTTTCTAGCTCTAGCCTCTTTCGCTTGCTAAAATACTCTAAAGTAAGCATCTAAAAAAACCTCGCTTTGGCGAGGTTTTTTTATTAATATTACTAAACTGATTTAAATGATGACAGGTCGTTATTTAATTTGCCCTAACTGATTAAATAAACTATAAATATCTAATACATCCCAGTGTTCAGCGTGACCTTGCCCTCAAAAACTGAAGTCCATGGCTAATGATAAAATTAGCTAAAGGCGCAGTAAATGAAAGTGAAACAGTCAAAAGCGCAGTACACAATAGAATTTAAGCAAGAAGCCCTTCGCCTAGTTAAATCAGGTCAGCCAGCAATGCAAGTTGCATCCACACTAGGCATGCCACATCAGACTTTAGATAATTGGCTGCGTGCTGACAAACTTGGCAAGTTATCTGGTGCTTGTAAGCATGTTGTCTCACCAGAGCAAATGGAGTTGGCTCGCCTGCGAGCCGAGAACGCTCGACTAAAAATGGAGCGCGATATATTAAAAAAAGCGGCAGCGTGCTTTGCCAAAGATCATCTGTAAAGTACGCTTGGATTCATCAAAATCATTCCTATTGGCCCATCTCAGCCATGTACCAAGTACTTGATGTCAGTGAAAATGGTTACCACCACCACTGGACGCGCGGCATTGCTCGTCATCGCATTCATGACATGGCGCTTTTAACGCATATTCGCGCTATACACAAAGAAGTAAGTGAATAGGGTTGGCCACGCATGTGGAAAGCCTTACACGCCAAAGGCATCAAAGTAAGTAAAGAGCGCGTATGTCAGATGATGAAGTAGCATGGCATGCAAGTTCGAGGCAAACGTAAATTCGTGGTGACGGCAGATAGTAAACACAACTTACCGATTGCACCCAACCTATTGCAACTGTATGACAGTCGCGCCGAATCAAGTCTGGGCGGATGATATTACCTACATTGAAACGGACGAGGGTTGGCTATATCTAGCGGTCGTGTTGGGTTTATTTAATAGTCAAGTCGTTGGCTTTAGCATGCAGAAGCACATGTGCAGTAGTTTAGTCACAGATGCCTGCGCATGGCATGATTTAGGCGAAAAAGAACGTTGGCTTGCTGAACTACGGAAAAAATCGGCATAATAACTAATGCTATGGACTCCATTAGATAGGGGCAAGGCATCCTCTTAAACTACCCAACTATTATTGTTTTTCATTTACAATGAAACGATTGCCACTCTGGCACTATCTTAACTATCAGCAAATCAAAGGGAATATGTAATTCGTATGCAAATTAATATTAGTAATTATGAATCTTTGTTGTCAGCTGCAAAACAACAAGTCGAACCACAACGTTTACTTTTTTTATTTTTAAAGGCGTCTCTACCTGAAGATCATAAACAAGATCAGGAAAACCGATTTCACGCTGGCCAAGGTGGTGAATTACAACCCATCATGTGCGTTGATAAAACCTTGGATGAACTTGGCAGCTTTTCTGATTTAGTAGCAGAAGCTGAGAGGATGGAACAGGATTGGAAAATTGTATTAATAGCCTGCATTTCTGGCAAGTATGGTCTTGCCCCAAACTCAGATGAGGCAGAACTGCCGCTTAAAATAATGACGCAAACGGTACTAGATGGGGGTGACCTATCAAAATACCTAGCTTTTGACAAAGAAGGCACGTTGATACAATTTAATTAGCCTTGTAGGGTGGGTCACTTGTGACCCACGCGTTGCAATGGTTAAATTTTCACATCCCGCGTGGGGTTAAAACGCCACCTTACAAAAACAACAAAAATCACTAGCATTACACCCATGCTAATGGGGATGTGAGTTTTAATCATTTCGAATATTCATCCGCTACTAGACGTTTGCATAATCCATGTAGCGTGGGCACTGGTTGCCCACGCGTAAAATATAACGCACAATCTAACGATGTCACATTGTCGTCGCGCCAACACTGCTGGAGCCACTTACTTCTTTACTGTTACTGTTGTTACTTACCGCAGGCGTTCATTCCTATGCGATGAAGGTGTGCGTGATGCGTTAAAACAGGCGATTAATAAAGTACGCGAAAAACATCCTTTTACAATAGATGCTTGGGTTTTATTACCCGACCACATTCACACCATTTGGACGTTACCACCTAACGATGCAAACTTTGCACTGCGTTGGCAACTGATTAAGCGTTATGTCACCCAACGTTGTGGGGCACGACTGCATAATCCGCAATGGATGAATACATCCAAAACCAAACATCAAGAATCCACATGATGGCAACGTCGCTATTGGGAGCATCAAATTAGAGATGAGTTGGATTATGCAAAACACATGGATTATTTGCATTACAATCCAGTGAAGCATCAATTAGTAAAACAAATCAAAGATTGGCCATATTCCACATTTCACCGCTATGTTAAACAAGGCGTTTATGATGAAAATTGGGCAGTAGAAGTATTATTAGAACCATGTGATTTTGGCGATGGATAAATGGAAAGTTTAGACATAATGCAACGCGTGGGCAACCAGTTGCCCACCCTACTCATTCCAATCGCTTAGCGTCAGTATAAAGTAAACCAACCCCGCTTTGGCGAGTTTTGTTTTATCTGTCATTCTCCGTCATAATTACGGTTTATGCCGCTTGCATCACTCGCATTAAAAGCATCCCTCTCAAACAACGAAAGAAACACACAATGGCAATTGAATTAAACACCTTAACCCAACGCTTAAGTTACATTGTTGGTGAAAACATGGCACATCAGCTTAAAAATGACGGTCTGGATTTAGATGCAGACGCAGTTGCACAAGCTGTTAGCGATGTCATGGCGGATACCCCATCACGTTTAACTGATGCAGAAAAACGCAGCACAGTTGAACAAGTACAAAAAGAGAGCCAAGAAAAACAAATGGCGGCACAGGCTGAGCAGTCTGCTAAAAATCAGGCTGAAGGCGCGGCGTATTTAGCTGAAAATAGCAAAAAAGAAGGGGTGATCACCACAGACAGCGGCCTGCAATATCAATCATTGGTGGCTGGCGATGGTGAAAAACCAAGCAAAAGTAACAAAGTAAAAGTGCATTACAGAGGCACGTTAATTGACAGTACAGTGTTTGACAGCTCTTACGACCGTGGTGAGCCTATCGTTTTCCCTGTCACTGGTGTGATTGCAGGTTGGGTTGAAGGTTTGCAATTAATGCAAGTGGGCAGTAAGTTTGAGTTAACGATTCCATCAAACTTAGCTTATGGCGCAATCGGTAGTGGCCCTGCTATTGGCCCAGATGCAACGTTGATCTTTGAAGTTGAATTATTGGCTATCGAGTAAGTTTGGCACTTATCGGGTGGTATCTAATGTAAACCACTTATGTCAATCACTTGGCCGTGTAGCGTGGGTCACTTGTAGCCCACGCGTTAATAGTACATCTTGTAACTCCCGCGTGGGGTTAAGCCAGTATTTGGCTTCCCCACAGAATATAGTCGCTTAAAAACAAGCTTCTTATTCTGAGTGACCCCCCCCTTCAAAATAACGGGAGCAAAAGTTAGCTTAACTTTCGCCATCAAAGAATAAAAAAAACCCCGACTCAAGGGGATGAGAGTCGGGGCAAAATGCCTTATTGTCTAAGGCTTCCGCTCAGGGAGGAAAGAAGCGGAATGGTAACTAAAGTTTAATTTAGCTATCATGTTCAATCAGAGTGTGATGCCTAACGTTAGTTCTCATTTTTTTGTAACAGTTTGTATCCAATGCTAGTATTCATATTGCGCGCTGACACCACATCAAAAATTATTGATATATTGTCATGCTAAAATGCTAGCTATGAACAGCCAAAACTCGACCATCACACAAGACCCGCTATTAGCTGGCTTAAACAACAAACAGCTTGAGGCCGTCACTTTACCTCAGCAATCCGCACTCATTTTAGCCGGGGCTGGTAGCGGAAAAACGCGCGTGCTTACTGCGCGAATTGCTTGGTTGATTCAAACCGGTCAGGTATCCCCAACTGGTTTATTGGCGGTAACCTTTACCAATAAAGCCGCAAAAGAGATGCTTACGCGTATTACGGCGTCACTGCCCATCAACACGCGTGGCATGTGGGTGGGCACGTTTCACGGACTTTGTAACCGCCTATTACGTGCGCACTATCGCGAGGCTGGCTTGCCTGCGAGCTTTCAAATTTTAGATATTGCAGACCAGCTTTCAGTCATCAAACGCTTGATGAAGCTGATGAATGTGGATGATGAAAAATTTCCGCCTAAGCAAGTACAAAACTTTATCAACGGCTGTAAAGATGAGGGTTTACGTGCACATGAGGTAGAAGCCTATGACGCACATTCACAAAAAATGCGTGAGATTTTTGAAGAATACGATAAGCAATGCCAGCGCGATGGCGTAGCTGATTTTGCCGAGCTTTTATTACGTTGCTATGAGTTGCTTGGGCGCGATGCAAACATACGCCAGCATTACCAAAGCCGCTTTAAATACATATTGGTGGATGAGTTTCAAGATACCAACCAACTACAGTATTTATGGCTGAAATTGCTCACCGGGCACGGTGATGATACTAAGCATAACTGCATGTTTGCCGTGGGTGATGATGACCAATCTATTTATGGTTTTAGAGGCGCACGCGTGGGCAATATGCGTGATTTTGAAAAGGACTTCAACATTAAACACATCGTTAAATTGGAAGAAAATTACCGCTCGCACAGCAACATTTTAGATGCCGCCAACGCGATTATTTCGCACAATACCAATCGCTTAGGTAAAAACCTATGGACGGCTGCAGGCGCAGGCGAGCCAGTGCGTGTGTATGACGCCTATAACGACACCGATGAAGCGCAGTTTATTGTCGATGAAATTAAAATGTTGCATTGCGAAGGCACATCATTAGGTGACATCGCCCTGCTTTACCGCTCCAATGCACAATCTCGCATATTGGAACACGCCTTATTTTCTGCCAATTTACCTTACCGCGTATATGGCGGCTTGCGCTTTTTTGAACGCGCCGAGGTTAAGCATGCGCTGGCTTACATGCGCTTGATTGCCAACGCGAATGATGACACGGCTTTATTGCGCGTGATTAACTTTCCTACGCGCGGTATTGGTGCGCGTAGCTTAGAGCAATTGCAGACAAATGCGCGCGCGGATAATTGCAGCATCTGGCAAGCGGCAATCAACAAAGTGGGTAACGGCACGCTTGGCGCTAAAGGCATTGAAGGCTTTGTTGCGCTTATCAGGCACATGATCGACAACGCTTACGGTATTAGCTTGCCCGAGTTGGCAGAGCTTGCCACGACCATGTCTGGCTTAACTGCACATTATGAAAACGACAGAGAAGGTGAAGACCGCATTGAAAACTTGAAAGAGTTGGTGACGGCGGCGGTGTCATTCACCAATCAAGATTTTGGTAACC
This sequence comes from Methylotenera sp., assembly GCA_030655015.1. GTDB lineage: Bacteria > Pseudomonadota > Gammaproteobacteria > Burkholderiales > Methylophilaceae > Methylotenera. Next base: position 6,192 of record JAURWJ010000145.1, read on the forward strand.
ATAACAACGTAGATGGCGAAACCGAACAAGATTTACTCACCCAGTTTTTAAGCCATGCCAGCCTGGAAGCGGGCGAGCATCAAGCGGATGTTGGGCGTGAAGCCTTGCAACTGATGACAGTGCATGCCTCCAAAGGTTTGGAATTTAAAGCAGTCTTTATTAGCGGCCTGGAAGAAGGCTTATGCCCGCATGAGCAAAGTATGTATGAAAATAGCGGCCTGGAAGAAGAGCGCCGCTTGGTGTATGTTGCTGTTACGCGTGCGCGGCAACGCTTGTATTTAAGCCATGCGCAAAGCCGCATGCTACACGGCAAAGTGCGTTATGGCATTCCATCACGCTTTTTAGATGAAATTCCTGAGGCACTATTAAAGCGTTTAAATGCCAAACCGGTTAAAAGGTCTGGCAGCGCGCGCGATTATAGCGAACTGCCCGCCATGATGAGCAAGCAACAAAGCAGCACTCAGAAAAATGCCATGCCATGGAAAATTGGTCAGCAAGTTGCCCATGCTAAATTTGGCAACGGCGTGGTAGTGAGCTACGAAGGTAACGCTAGTGACATGCGCATACAGGTAAATTTTGGGCGCGAAGGTTTAAAGTGGCTGGCGTTGGAGTTTGCCAAACTAAATCCAATTTAAGCTTAATTATTGCCCAACGCTAATTCGAATCGTTGGAATTTTCAATGCTAAAAATATCGACATAGCTGGTATATAGGCTCGTCATCATCAGTGGCACTACCAGCACCAAGCCTAAGCCAAACGGAATAATCGCTATAATGAGCAACACCATAAAAATAAAGCCGTAGAGTAAAAAAGGCAGCATGTTGGTTAAACAAGCAACAAAGCTTAGTTTCATGGCATCTACTGCGCTTAGGTTATGCAGCCCGGCTAATATTGGTGCAAACCAGTACGCCATCAAAATCGGCATGATAAAAAACATGGCAATCAATATCGGCAGCAACATGCTGCTTGCCTGCTCCGGGCTTAAATCCTTGCCCTGTACCAGCAGCTCAATGGTTTGTTTATCCAGTGCCAACACTACAAAAACCGCAACGACTAACAAACCCACCATGTAAATACCACCCACGGCAATCAACTGTGCAGTGTTCTTTTTAAATCCTTCAAACAAGTGATTGATTTCTAAATCTTGATTGCGTGTGAGCGCTTGGCAACCCCACATCATACCGGCCGCAAACACAGGGGCTAACAGCGTACTTACCACAGACCCTACCCCTGGCAATAGTGAAAGAGGGATCATAATTGCCAGGTAAATCACTAATAAAATAATCCACATCGCGGGGTTGGCTTTAAACAAATGAAAGCCACTCACGATCCAAGCCCAGGCATTGGCTACTGGCACTTGCTTGATGGTTAAGACTTGGTTTTGTAGGTTTTCTGCCATGATATCTAATCTTTCACTATTCAACTGTGCGCATTACTGTCATTGTGAGCACCAATATCAGCGCAATTCAGTACGCAATTTAAGTATATTTTTAAAATGATCAGGGTCTTTTGCATGGGTTAACTCACCCGCTTGCGGATAAATTTGATCATACAAACGAGACAGCCAAAAGCGCAAGGCGGCAATACATAACAAGCTATGCCAAGCCGCTTGTTCCGCTGGCGTAAACGGTCTTACTGACTGGTACGCCTGTAGCATCGCATTTAATCTTGACTCATCCAAACTCCCATCAACCTGTACGCACCAGTCGTTGACGGCAATCGCCAAGTCGTATGCCAACACATCATCACACGCATAGTAAAAATCGATTAAGCCACCAATTTTATCATTATCAAACAATACATTATCGCGGAACAAGTCTGCGTGGATGACGCCATGTGGCAATGGCGCGGCATCAAATGCGGCTTGAAACGCTAGTGTATTCGCTAATAACTGCTGATCATCCGGTGATAAATGTGCGATCACTTTTTGCGCTGTTTGGGTGCGCCACTCGGCATCACGTGGGTTGCGATGTACTGCTTGCGGTACAAATGACTGCCCGGCAATATGCATTTTTGCCAGTACTGCGCCAACTTCTGCACAATGCATAACGCTAGGTACGGTGACATCTCGTCCTTTTAGGCAACTAATCAATACAGCAGGCTTTCCATTGAGCATGTGCAAACTTGTGCCGTATTGACTGCAAATGGGCTTGGGGCAAGGCACGCCATGTGCAGCCAGATGGCTCATTAGATCAATAAAATAAGGCAGCTCATCAATTGTATTATGCTCAAACAACGTAAGTACGTATTTATCTTGCGTAGTGGTAACAAAATAATTGGTATTGGTAATGCCTGAAGAAATACCTTTTAATTCAACAAGCTCGCCTATTGCGTAATCTTGAAGCCACTCTTGTAATTGTTGAATACTAACGGAGGTAAATACAGACATAGATTAGGGTTAAGTAATTAGTAAAAATAAATCAATTGAAATAACAAAACATAATAAACAAACAGAGGGTTGCCCCTCTTTATTGGTATGCAATCGTTATTCTAAAACCTAAAAATTGTCCATTTAGGAATACTCATAGGTGGCGTTGGTCCGGTATTGACCCAGCTACCGTCTTGGTCTTCTTTGTGCAGATAATAAGGTACGCCATGTGCAGGAGTTATTTTCATCATATAAAGCTGACCATTGATGCGGTATTCTTCAATGGTTTCACCTTGCTTTTTAATAATGGTCACTTGTGGTTCATCAGCGTTGTCGTCAGCACTGATGGTGGGGGGAGGAATTTCCTCTAACGGTTGTAAATCAACGGGTGATATTTTTTTGTCTTGCGCTTGCGCCAACAAGGGCAACAGTAGCAACGCCATCAATAGGACACTTGCACGCTTCCAACTTTTGTTTTGATCACGATTTTGCATACGCCTGACACCCGCCTTTATTAGTAAATCCTAGTAACGATTTATTTTATCAAATTACACGCCATATAATGCTATTCATTACAAATAAAGCTGAACTTGTTCTTCTTCTGGGGACAACTTAAAGCCACGTGTTTCATAATGTTTGAATATAGCCTCTACAATCTGCGCAGGATCATCGATTACTTGTATCAAATCCAAATCCTCCACCGAAATCATTTGCTCATCCACCAACGTCGTTTTAACCCAATCAAGCAAACCACGCCAAAACGCTTCACACACTAAAATAATCGGCATTTTAAGAGTTTTACCGGTCTGTATCAGCGTAATCGCCTCCATTACTTCATCCAGCGTACCAAAGCCGCCTGGCATCACCACATAAGCGCTAGCATACTTAACAAACATCACTTTTCGCATAAAAAAGTGTTTGAAATTCTGGCTGACATCCTGATACGGATTACGTGTTTGTTCGTGTGGCAGCTCAATGTTAAGGCCAATACTCGGTGATCGTCCTGGAAAGGCACCTTTGTTAGCCGCCTCCATGATGCCAGGCCCTCCACCTGAAATCACACTAAAGCCAGCATCGCTCAGTAAACGCGCAACCTCTTCTGTCAGCTTATAATAAGGATGATCTACCGAGGTACGAGCGCTACCAAAAATGGTTACCGCTGGAGTAATTTCTTTAAGACGCTCCGTAGCGTCCACGAATTCTGCCATAATCTCGAATGCATGCCATGATTCATGGCCTGTTTGATGTTGCCCCTGCAAATCAGGATTAGTGGTTTTTGGCACTTTTTTTGAAATAGACATAATCTCGCCTTCTTTATTTATTTTAAACTAAAATTCAAAGGTTTAAGCGAGGCTAGGCGCAAAACATTTTTTAGACGCGCCGCATATGTTTTATGATGCAAGTGGCTTAAAAATGTTGGCAACAACGTATCGCGACAACCTTTGGATTTTTATATGAAAACTTTGTTATTAGTTGACGGCTCATCGTACCTGTATCGCGCCTTTCACGCCATGCCTGACTTAAGAAATAGTCAAAATGAACCGACAGGGGCGATACAAGGCGTACTCAATATGTTGCGTCGCTTACATAAAGATTACCCATCAGATTATAGCGCGTGTGTTTTTGATGCAAAAGGCAAAACTTTTCGTGACGATATTTTTCCGGACTATAAAGCCAACCGTGCGAGTATGCCAGACGATTTACGCCCGCAAATAGAACCTTTGCATGAGGCGATTAAAGCCTTGGGCTGGCCACTGATTATGGAAAATGGCGTTGAAGCTGACGATGTGATTGGTGCGCTCGCCAGACAGGCAGAGCGCGAAGGTGTACGCGTAATTATTTCTACCGGCGATAAAGATATTGCACAACTGGTAAATGAACATATCACGGTGATCAACACCATGCGCGACGCTTTCAGAAAGGTCGATGATGTACTCGACATCGCTGGCGTTGAGAGGAAATTTGGCATCCCGCCGAGCTTGATGGTGGATTATCTGGTTTTAATCGGCGATACTTCAGACAATGTGCCAGGCGTTGAAAAAGTCGGGCCAAAAACTGCGGTGAAATGGCTCACGCAATATGGCTCGCTAGACAATATTGTCGCGCATGCTGATGAAATCAAAGGCGTTGTGGGCGAGAACTTACGTAAAGCTTTGCCGTGGTTACCAACTGCGCGTGAGCTGATTACGATTCGTTGCGATGTAGGTATCCAGGAAAATCTTGCGGACCTCGCGCCGCAAGCGATCGATAAAGCTAAGTTAGCTGAATTGTTTGATCGCTTTGAGTTTAAGAGTTGGAGACGCGAACTAGACAACATGCCTGACGGCGGGAAGCCGAGTGTTTCGACCAGCTCACCACGAAGCACCAATGCCACGTCCCCTGAGCCCTTCGACCAGACTCAGGAGAGCCCTGTCGAAGCGCATGCATATCAGGCAAACACCAGCCGCAACTATGAAACCATTTTAAGCAACGAGCAATTAGATGCTTGGCTTGCCAAAATAAGTACGGCTGAGCTCGTTTGCTTTGATACCGAAACCACCTCACTCGACCCGATGCTAGCCAAAATCGTCGGTATGTCATTCTCCGTCGAGGCTGGTAGCGCCGCTTACTTGCCGCTAAAACACGATTATTTTGATGCGCCTGACCAGCTTGATTTTGCCAAAACACTCGCCAAAGTAAAACCGATTTTAGAAAATGCAACTATCAAGAAAGTTGGTCAAAACCTTAAGTACGATCAACACGTGCTAGCCAACCACAGCATCGCACTTAACGGCATTGCGCACGATACCATGCTGCAATCTTACGTGTTTGAGTCACACAAAACGCACGGCATGGATGCCCTTGCAGAGCGCCATTTGGGTTTGCAAACCATCAGTTTTGAGCAAGTGGCAGGCAAAGGCGCCAAGCAAGTGAGCTTCAACCAGGTCACGGTAGAGGTCGCCGCCGAATACGCGGCTGAAGATGCCGATATTACCCTGCAATTGCATCAGGCCATGTACCCACAAATCGCAGCAGATAAAAAGCTGGACTACATCTACAGCCAAATTGAAATGCCCAGCGCCAACGTACTGTTCACCATTGAGCGTAATGGCGTGTTGATCGATCGAGATATGCTCAATATTCAAAGCAATGAAATCGGCACAAAATTGGTTGCTCTGGAAAACCATGCATACGCGCTTGCAGGACAGCCGTTTAACTTAGCCTCACCCAAACAATTACAAGAAATTTTATTCGACAAACTCGGCATCAAACCACTCAAAAAAACACCTTCTGGCGCCCCTTCTACCGATGAGGATGTATTGCAAGAATTAGCATTAGACCATCCGCTACCTAAAGTTTTATTGGAGTATCGCGGGCTCGCCAAATTAAAGTCCACCTACACCGACAAACTACCGCGCATGATTAACCCCGCTACAGGTCGCGTGCATACTAGCTACAATCAAGCCGTAGCCATTACAGGTCGCTTAGCCAGCTCTGACCCTAATTTGCAAAATATACCGGTGCGCTCGGCTGAAGGCCGTCGTATCCGTGAAGCCTTTATCGCGCCAAAGGGCAGTCATATTATCTCTGCCGATTATTCTCAAATCGAGCTACGCATCATGGCGCATCTCTCGCAAGATGCAGGCATGCTGCAAGCCTTTGCTAATAATGAGGATATTCACCGCCACACCGCTGCCGAGATTTTTGGCGTGGAACGTGAGGCGGTCGACAATGAGCAGCGCCGTTATGCCAAAGTAATTAACTTTGGCTTAATTTACGGCATGAGCGCATTTGGCTTGGCGCAAAATCTCAATATCGAACGCAGTGCCGCCCAAAGCTACATTGAGCGCTACTTTGCACGCTACCCCGGCGTACGTGAATATATGCAAAATACCCGTGAAATTGCCAAACAAAAAGGCTATGTAGAAACCTATTTTGGCCGCCGATTATGGGTACCTGAAATCAACAGTGCTAACGGTATGAAACGGGCTGGCGCAGAACGTGCCGCCATTAACGCGCCGATGCAAGGCACTGCGGCAGACCTGATAAAACTCGCGATGATTGCGGTAGATAAATGGTTGAAAGATGAAAAACTAAACGGTAAAAATTTAGAATCCAAACTCATCATGCAAGTACACGATGAATTAGTGCTGGAAGTGCCTGATAATGAACTGGAGCTAGTGAAAAATGCCTTGCCACAACTGATGCAAAACGTCGCTAAGCTGGATGTGCCATTATTAGCTGAGGTTGGCGTTGGTAACAACTGGGAAAGTGCGCATTAAACCCAGATTTTCCATTAGGACTTGGCATGGTAACGCCGCACAGTTTGATGGATTTTTTGTGCAAGTTTTATGGGCAATAGTGATTCTATTGACAGAAAATTTGCACAAAAAAGACGCAAAATGGGCAAGTTAACATTCAAGTAGTGTTCCCTGAGCTTGTCGAAGGGAAAATCGCCCAATGGAAAATCTGGGTTGAACTTCAAGTAATGCAATTTATTGCGCGAAATAATCAGTGTTGTTCGTGCAATAAATTGCCCCCTACAAAACCATCTCTTGAATTATAAGCGCTACTATATTAGCGCAAGTGTGATTTACAGTCGTTCTAATGTGGCTTTTGAGATGGTGCTACTGGGTGCTTGATCCTAATCAAAGTTCACCGTTTGTAACTGCCGCTCGCCTAAAGTGGTCAGCAAGTTTTTTTGATCGTCTGGATTCAAATCCCACCAAGCCTTAATCTCACTAATCGTGCGATAACATCCATGACAATAACCTGTTGTATCGTCCATGCTGCAAACTCCAATGCAGGGGGATTGAATTTCCTGTTTTATATCTTCAGACATATTTCTCTTCACTCATCTGTTAAAAAAAGCCAAAAGCATATTTGTGGAATGATTCCTCGCAACATCACACCACAAATATGCCCTTAGGCGTTTTAACTTAAAATATTTTTAGCTCAAAATGCCGTGGCATTGTTTATATTTTTTACCCGATCCACATGGGCATGGATCATTGCGACCTACCTTTACGCCTTCACGTATCACCGGCTGTCCGCCTACGGGTAGTGCTTCTTCCTCTGCTGCCAAATTCGCCAGAGCCTCGTCGTAATCCGCATGCTGGTATTGCACGTTATCCACTTCTACTGGCTTTTCAACCGCTTCAACATCAGCTTCCGTTTTAACTTGCACCAGCATCGTCACTTTGGTAACTTCACTTTTCACTGTATTAAGTAAGCCTTCAAACAGTTCAAATGCTTCACGTTTATATTCTTGCTTAGGATTTTTTTGTGCATAAGAGCGTAAGTGAATGCCTTGGCTAAAATGAACTAAGGCAGCTAAGTGCACGCGCCAATGGTTATCAATACTTTGCAACATCACTGAGCGTTCAAATTGACGCAAAATCTCAGGGCTCGCTTGCTCTTCTTTTGCAGCATAGGCTTGGTTTGCCGCATCCAATATACGTTCACGCAAGGTTTCTTCATGCAGGTCAGGGTTGTCTTCAAGCATTTTTTGCAATGGAATATCCAAGCCCATCTCAGCTTTAAGCTCGCGCTCCATCGCCGGCACGTCCCATAACTCTACAACGCTATCTGGCGGAATATGGCTGGCAATCACAGTCACCAGCACATCTTCGCGCATGGCGGTAATGGTTTCGCCCACATCTGTCGCTTCTAACAACTCATTACGTTGCTCATAAATCACTTTACGTTGATCATTCGCCACATCATCGTACTCAAGCAATTGTTTACGAATATCAAAGTTACGCCCTTCTACTTTGCGTTGTGCATTTTCGATGGCGCGCGTCACCCATGGGTGTTCAATCGCCTCGCCATCAGGCATATTGAGTTTACCCATAATGGCTGAAACACGGTCTGAGGCAAAAATACGTAGCAGCTGATCTTCTAATGAGAGATAAAAACGGCTAGAGCCCGCATCACCCTGGCGGCCTGAACGACCGCGCAACTGGTTATCCACACGGCGTGACTCATGACGCTCGGTTCCTACAATATGCAAGCCTCCTGAGGCTAACACAGCATCATGACGTAATTGCCATGCGGCTTTAATTTCAGCGATGCGTGCTTCTTTTTGTGCATCGGTGAGCGTTGTATCTGCATGAATTTCAGCAATTTCAGGCTCTGGATTGCCCCCTAGCACAATATCTGTACCACGACCCGCCATGTTGGTGGCAATGGTGATCACGCCTGGGCGACCCGCTTGCACAATGATGTGCGCTTCACGCTCATGTTGTTTGGCATTTAATACCTGATGCTCTAATTTAGCTTCTGTTAGCAATTTAGAGATCAACTCTGAGTTCTCAATCGAAGTCGTACCCACTAACACCGGTTGCCCACGACTTTGGCAATCTTTAATGTCTAAAATCACCGCTTCGTATTTTTCACGCGCGGTTCTGTACACCTTATCCATCGTATCTTTACGTTGCATCGGACGATGCGTTGGAATCACAACCGTTTCCAAGTTGTAAATCTGATTAAACTCATAGGCTTCAGTATCAGCGGTACCTGTCATGCCAGATAATTTGGCGTACATGCGAAAGTAGTTCTGAAAAGTAATAGACGCCAGTGTTTGATTTTCTTTTTGAATTTCAACGCCCTCTTTGGCTTCAACCGCCTGATGCAAGCCATCAGACCAGCGACGACCCGCCATCATACGGCCGGTAAATTCATCCACAATGATAATATCACCATCACGCACCACATAATGTTGATCTCTATGGTAGAGGTTACGTGCGCGCAACGATGCGTATAAATGATGCACCAATGTAATGTTCGAGGCTTCATACAAACTGGAGCCTTCAACCAGCAAGCCAGTTTCTGCCAGAATCGCTTCGGCGTGCTCATGCCCTTGCTCCGACATCACTACGTTTTGAGCTTTTTCATCTACCCAAAAATCGCCTTCGCCTTCTTCTTCGGTTTGTGGAATCAGCTTGGCTGCAACATCGTTAATTTGTGAATAAAGCGCAATACTGTCATCTGCCTGGCCGGAAATTATCAGCGGCGTACGCGCTTCATCAATTAAAATAGAATCCACTTCATCAATCAGCGCATAGCTCAAACCACGCTGTACACGCTCTTCACGCGTGTACACCATGTTATCTCGCAGGTAATCAAAGCCGTATTCATTATTGGTGCCGTAAGTAATGTCAGCCGCATAAGCCAATTGCTTAGCATCATGTTGCATTTGCGATAGATTGATACCAATCGACAACCCTAAAAAGTTATAGAGTTTGCCCATCCACTCAGCATCGCGTTTAGCTAGGTAGTCATTCACCGTAATGACGTGCACACCTTTACCCGTGAGCGCGTTGAGATAGGCCGGCAAGGT
>JAURWJ010000148.1 GCA_030655015.1 Methylotenera sp.
ATTATTCATGATGACTAAATTCAAGGGTTGAATACTATGCAAGATGATGACATACCGCTATTAACAGAAGTGCATGTAGCAACACAGTCGAGGTTAGCCCCAGCGCAGATTACGCCAGATATCATCGCGGCGATTGTTGCACAAATCAGACCGCAGTTAGAGGGTGAGATTGAAATAGCCATTACCCAAAAGCTAAGAAATAACATGCGTGAAGAACTGCTTGATCATTTGTTGAGCGAATCAGCCAATATTCAAAAAGCGAGTCAGGCTTATCTTTCTAGTGCTATCAATCAACAAACGGAGCTACTTGCGCAGAAATCAAATCTGGCACAAAGAGAGTTGGAGGCTAATTTAAAGCAGTATGTCAGCGGTGAAGTTGTTCATGCGCAACAGGCCGTCATTGATCAAACAAGCGTGCTTGTAGATAAAGCAAGAGCAGATTTTGCGACAGAAATCCCCAAAATGTTGCAGACTAATGTTGAAATCATTCAATCAGATTTAGACCATGTGTTTAGCCAAATGCAGTTACAGGGCACTACAGAGGTGCAAGATAAGTTAAATGCCACATTGCCGCAAATGCAGCAAGCGCTCACTGATCAATTGCAAGCTGATTTGTCGAATCTAGAAAAAGTAACGGTTGAAAATGCCACACACGCTTTGCAAACAAAAATATCACGATTACACGAAGATATTTTAGCGCAACATCAAGCCAATTTAGCGTCGGAATTGGCGACTATTTATAAAGCGCTTACGCAGCAAACGCAAGTTGAGTTAAGTGTTTATTTAGATGCGCTACAACTGCAGTCTCAGCAACAATTGCAGCAAAAGCTGGGGGATACCTTTCCTGCTTTGTATCAAGGCTTGTCTAATGAGTTGAGCACTACTTTAAAAACAGATTTTGAAGCGTTGGCAGAAAATGCAAAGAATGAATTTAAACAAGCGTTGGATGCTGAATTGCCAGTAGTTGAACAAATATTAGGCAATAAAGTGCATGAAATACTTGGTGGTGAAGTGCCACGGATAGAGCAGGCAATGACCGCTAGCATTAAAGCGGAAATAGAAAGACTAGTGGAGTCGGTGAGGTTGGTGTTTCAAAAGTGATGCCCTCGCACTCGCTTCTGAAAACAGACTTTTAAAGCATGGTGTTATGCTACAAAGTGCTAATCAATGTTTGATAAGCTTCAGCGGAGAGTAGTTTTTTTTCAACATCAGTACCGTGCGCTTTATATTTGAAGATCCAGGCTTTATAAGGATCTTCATTGATTTGCTCAGGCGAGTTGATCAGCGCTTGGTTGATTTCCAGCACTTCGCCATCCACCAAAGCATGTAAGTCGGAGCCCGTTTTAACGGACTCTATCAAGCCACAAGACTGGCCTGCTTTAAGTTTGCTACCCACCAAAGGCGCATCAATAAATACAATATCACCTAATAAATCTTGTGCGTAGTCCGTAATACCCGCTTCCCAAACGCCATCTGCCGTTGGCTTTGTCCATAAATGTTTGGCGCTATAGTAAAGCGATTGTGGTGTACGCATGGGTATCTACTTTAAAGTCATCAAATTAAATCTCAGGATGGATTTTAACGTAATTTATATGGCGGGCATTATTAATTTCAATATGGATTGCTGAGAAGGTAAATGCAGTCAATATATGATTGAAATGAAAATGTAAATTATTGATGACAAAGCTAAAGTTTTTATATAGTATTCAATCGTAACTCCATGAGGTAGAACGAGTAATGAAAATTTTTGCACGTAAATTATTTCTTTTTTATATCGCAGTGGTGCTGAGTGCCGCACCCATGGCTTTGCATGCCGCCGAGAAAAAGTCTTATAAACCTGTTGCATCAAGTAGCAAGTCCAAGGCTGTTAATAAGTATAAAAAAGTTAAATTTAAATCTAGTGCGTCTAGGGTTCATCATCGGATAAATACGCATAAAGCCATGGCGGTTGATGCCTATGATGGCAGTACGCCACTTAAACTGGCTTCACTTAAAGCACTTGTAATCAACCAGCTCACTGGTGAAACCGTCTATGCAAAAAACACCGATTTACCTACGCCCATTGCTTCAGTTACCAAGTTGATGACGGCAATGGTGATGCTAGATGCCGGGTTGCCGATGGATGATCTACTCTACATTACGGATGAAGATGTTGATTATCTTAAAGGGACTAGATCAAGGCTAGGCGTAGGCACTACACTTACACGCGGAGAGCTGTTGCAATTGGCTTTAATGGCCTCTGAGAACCGCGCGGCATCAGCATTAGGGCGTAATTACCCGGGTGGCATTACAGCATTTGTGACTGCGATGAATCATAAGGCGCAACTGTTAGGAATGAAATCTACGCATTTTGTAGACTCTTCAGGCTTAAATAGTAACAATGTTTCTACGGCAGAAGATTTGGTTAAAATGGTCAGCGCCGCCTATCATTATCCTGAAATTCGCCAAGTCAGTACGACCGCTTCACAAGAGATTACTTTGTATGGGCGGCAAAATCCAATTAACTTTGTGAACACAAACGCATTAGTACGTGGTGGAAATTGGGTTATCGGCTTATCTAAAACCGGTTTTATCAATGAAGCCGGGCGTTGCTTAGTGATGCAGGCTGAAATTTCTGGGCAACCAATGATTATCGTGTTACTTGATTCTGCAGGAAAAATGACCCGGGTTGGAGATGCTAATCGCATTCGTAAATGGGTAGAGCACAATGATATGGCTTCTTTGGGTGAACATGTCAGTGGTTAATTTTCTGACACGACATTTGTAAAAAAAGCGGCTTTAAGCCGCTTTTTTTATGGATGAAGCTTTAGCGCTAATTGGCGCAAGCGTTTTTTATTTCGCACTGTCAGATTTCTTGCTTACCGCTTTTTTAGCTGGGGATTTTTTAGCAGTTGTTTTAGCGGTTGAAGGCGTTACAACTGCTTTTTTGCTCGCGGCGGGTTTTTTTGTGCTGGCTTTCTTAACCGCAGTTTTCTTTACGGTAGTTTTTTTGGCGCTCGTCTTTTTAGCTGGTGCTTCTTTTGCTGCTTTAGCGCTTAATAACTCTAGTGCTTCTTCTAGCGTGAGCGATTCAGGCTCTACACTTTTTGGAAGTGTTGCCCGAATTTTCCCATGCTGCACGTAAGGGCCGTAACGTCCTGCAAATACTTCAATTTGTCCGTCTTCAGTCGGGTGGCTACCAAGTGAACATAGTGGCGCAGGGCCCGTATGGGCGGCAGCAAGCAAAGCGACTGCACCTGCTAAATCAATCGTAAATACACTTTCAGTTTTTGGGATCGATTTAAATTTAGCATCGTGGTTGACATAAGGACCAAAGCGACCAATATTAGCGATTACTTTTTTATTGGTTTCAGGATGTAAACCTAAATCACGTGGGAGCGATAGCACCATTTTTGCGGTTTCCAAGCTCATATCGGTCAGTGGAATTTCTTTGGGTACGCTCACACGCTTTGGTTTCTTTTTATCACCTTCAATCGCCACACCTAGCTGTAAATAGGGTCCGTAAGGGCCATTCATCAACATAATTTCTTTGCCAGTTTCAACATCTGAGCCGATGATAATTGGGTCGCTACCTACTTGCGCCGCGCCATTGAGGCTGCGTTTGTAGTCGCATTTAGGCGTATCGTTGTAACCTGTACAGCCAATAAATGTGCCGAAGCGGCTTAATTGTTTTTGTAAGGGCTTGCCACATTTAGGGCAAGCTTCATCAATCAGCTCGTTGCCTGGGCGATCCACATCGGCTTTACTAAGTAACTGCTGATTAAACCCTTGCCAAAATTCAGCCATGAGCGGAATCCACTCGCGTTCGCCTTCAGCTACGCTATCGAGTGCATTTTCCAGGTTGGCAGTAAAGTCGTAATCTACATATTTGGTGAAATGTTCAGTTAAAAACTTATTCACTACGCGCCCAACATCGGTTGGTGTAAAGCGCTTTTTATCCAGGATTACATATTCACGGTCTTGCAATGTGCTGATAATACTTGCATAAGTTGAAGGGCGACCAATGCCGTATTCTTCTAAAATTTTAACTAAACTAGCTTCACCGT
>JAURWJ010000153.1 GCA_030655015.1 Methylotenera sp.
AGCTCAGGGGTAACTTGTATGCTACCCACTTTAGAACGCGCATTGGACACCTCAGTCAGCACTTCCTTCTCATGTGCAGCGTAGCCTTTAACCACATTCACCAAATTAGGCACTAAATCAGCACGGCGCTGGTACTGATTAAGCACTTCAGACCAACTGGCTTTTGCTTCTTCATCGAGCGATTGAAAAGTGTTGTAACCACAACCGGTTAAATTGAGTACTAACAACACTGCTAATAATTTTAAAAATATTTTTTGCATATTCACTCCAAGTAATCAATGTATTTAGCACGCTATATGTTTCAAACATGGTGCCTGTTTTTTTAAATTCAATGCTGGATAAGCATTTGGGTACCTCTAATGGGGCGCAAGCACTAGACACAGGTCACGCCATGCGCCAGCCTTATCCGCAGGCGCTTTTAATAAATGTGCTAAATTATAAGTCACTACCAACTGCGTGGCTTGCCATGCGTGGATGACACCGCGCAAGTCTTTAAGCAACACATCGCTAGCCAACAAATATTGTCCGACGTCCTCACCCATGGCAATCACGCGTTTAGGTTGCAACGTAGCGACCATTTCACTTACATTGACTGAAACCTGAGCCGGCTTAACTTTAATCCGCAGTACAATAAAAATGTTTTGTAGCAGCTGCGCTTCATCTGCCGGCAATGGCGTATCGGGCAATACAAACAACCATTCGCCATCTTCACTCGCAATATGCATAAACTGTGGCGGGGTTATAGTCGCCGTTGCACTCACTTGTAGCGCTTCTGTATTTATAGCTAGATCTACTTTATCCGAATTTTCCTGTGTTGGCTTAGCTTGCACCGCCTCCGCTTGAATCGGCATGGTTTGCGCTGGCAAAGGCGCGCGCAATTGCCAAACGGGGAGCAGTTCCAACTCTCGCAACATGTCTTCACGTGTCATCATACTCATAATGCCAGCCCCATTAACACGGCATCTTCGCGCCCGTTTTGCGCGGGATAATAACCACGGCGTATTGCCATTTCATTAAAGCCGATATTTTCATATAAAGTGATGGCAGAAATGTTACTTGAGCGTACTTCCAAAAACATGTTGGCGGCCTTCTGGTTTTGAGCAATACGCATCATGTGCTCTAACAAATATCGTCCTAAACCTTGCTTTTGATAGGCTTTGGTAATACTTAAATTGAGCAAATGCGCTTCATCCAGCACCATCATCATTAGCGCGTAACCAATAATTTTTTCATTATGCTCCAGCACCCAGGCACTATGCTCAGATTTAAGCGAGTCACTAAAATTACCACGCGTCCACGGGTGTGAGTAAATATGCGGCTCAATTTGCATGATGGCATCTAGATCGCTCACGAGCATAGGACGAAATTGATATTGAGGTTTGAGCATCGCACTCATAACCTTAAACCCTGCTCACGTTCCGACGTTTTAAGCGCGACCCGATTACGGATATAAATAGGCATGGCCTCACTAGCGTCTTTAGCCTCTCCGCTTGTAAATACAGGTTGTGCCAGCTTTAAAATAGCTTCCGCTGTAGGCAGCAATGCAGGCTGAATTATTTCCACTTTCCCGCTGCAAGCTGTGCTTAAAACCTCAGAATATACTTGCCAACCACTGCCTGCACCCACCCAATCACTCCCCTCAACCACTGGTACGGCATCTGGTTTATACAAGCCTGGTTCAACAATAGTTTGCCACCCAATAGAATTTTTGACATAAACCGCATGATAAACCTCGCCCATGCGTGCATCTAAACACGCCACAACTTTAGTCGCGCCACTCGCTTCTGCTAATGCCATTAGAGTACACACACCCACTACAGGCAAATTAGCCCCCAAGCCCAAACCTTGCGCCACCCCGGCAGCAATGCGCACCCCGGTAAAAGAACCCGGCCCTGCACCAAAAGCAATGCCGTGCAAATCGTGCAATTGCAGCCCAGCCTCATTCAGCAAGGTTTGAATTTGCGGCAAGATAATTTGCGAATGGGTTTGCCCTGCCAAAGTATCGAATGTAAAAATAGCACCGCCGTGCATCAATGCAAGCGATAAGTATTCGGTAGAGGTGTCAAAGGCTAATAAATTCACGTGATTTTTAATTAAAAACTATTCAGACGCTATTTTGCCACGCAAATGCTTAATCTGCCCGCGAATTGTCTTACCTTCTAAGCGCCGTTGTTTAGATCCATAACTCGGGCGCGTCGCATAACGCGTCGGTTTAACCTGATTAGCGGCATTCACAATTTCATGTAAACGCTTAATTGCATCTTTTTTATTCGCCTCTTGCGTACGATATTGTTGCGCTTTTAACACCAGCACACCTTCATCGGTAATGCGGCTATCTTTTAAGTGCAGCAATCTTTCTTTAAGCCAGTCACTTAAAGAGGAGGCTTTAATGTCAAAACGCAAATGAATCGCACTCGACACTTTGTTCACATTTTGCCCACCCGCACCTTGGGCGCGGATAGCGGTGAGTTCGTATTCAGTGTCGGGGATGAGAATCAGAGACATCATCTGTGCAATTAAAATCTAAACGAGTCAATAAGGCTATATTTTGACAGCAAATCTACTTCTAGTTAGCAATCTTTTGTCATAGCCGAACTTTAATATCCCACACAAATTAGCTGTCCAACCTACATTTGGTAACAATTTCAATGTCATCGGATCATGACTAACTACGTTAATCATCCACAACAATCGATAAAGGACTCAATATGAAACGTTTTTTTATTGCAACAACACTAGCACTTGCCACGGTTACCACTCCAGCACTAGCTGCCGACGTGGGAGTTTCCGTGAGTATTGGACAACCAGGCTTCTATGGTCGAATCGACATTGGCGATTATCCTTATCCGCAACCAAGGGTAATTTATCGTCAACCACGCGTGGTTGAGCGGGTAGTGATTACGCGCGAACCCATCTATTTGCGAGCACCATGGGCGCATCGTCAAAACTGGGGCAGACATTGCCATCAGTATAGGGCTTGTGGTGAGCGCGTTTATTTTGTAAGAGACGACTGGTATCGCCATGACTTTGCGCCACATTATCTTGAACGACATCGTGATAGCCGAAGTGATTACCATCGTGATGGTAATCATAACCACCGCAATCAGCGAAACGATCATGGTAAAAGAGGGCATGACAATCACCGTTAGTATGGTGTGTCCACACTTAGCGCTGGTCGTATTATCATGTAATCCAACCAGTGCTTCCCCATAGTTTTGGCGCTATACACGCTTTACGCCTCATCGAAACTCATTTTTCAAAAAATGCCTGCACTTCTGCCAACTCACGTGTGCGCTTAAACGGTGGCAAGCTCTGCCAAATTCTTTTGCCGTATGACTTTGTAATCAAACGCGGGTCACAAATCATCAATACGCCTCTATCGTTCTCATCACGTATCAGCCGCCCTGCGCCTTGTTTTAGGGTGATCACTGAATAGGGTAATTGATACTCCATAAACGCATTTTTACCTTCGGCGTTGAGCTTATCGACGCGCGCAGATAGCACTGGATCATCGGGTGGGGCGAATGGCAGTTTGTCTATAATCACCACGCTTAATGCTTCACCGCGCACGTCCACGCCTTCCCAAAAGCTCTGTGAGCCAACCAGCACGGCATTACCTAGCTTGCGGAAACGCTCCAGTAACTCGGTGCGCGAACTTTCACCTTGTAATAACAACGGGCTTTCTATGCCATTTTCTGCAAATGCCTCTTTTAATAAAGCATGTATTTCGCGCATCGCGCGTAAGCTAGTTGAAAGCACAAACGCTCTACCGCCACTTGCCTGTATCACTGGCAACGCAGCGGCCACCACACACGTGGTATATGACGGGTTATTGGGGTCTGGCATGTCGGGCGGCACATAAAACAGTGCCTGCTCTTGATAATTGAATGGGCTTTGCCAGGAGGCTGTAATAGCTGCGCTCAAGCCCATTTGCGCTAAATAATGGCTGAAGTCATTTTTTACCGCGAGGGTGGCTGAAGTAAATATCCAGGCGCGTGGTTGTGCATTGAGCTGTCTACCGAAGCCTTCAGCCACGCTGAGTGGTGTGGCATGTAGCTGTACAGACTGGGTAAAGACTTCTACCCAGCGCACCAGATTATTATTTTCGGCAGATTGCCAGTGACTTAACAAGTCATGTAGCGCCATGCTGCGTTGCCAACACTTTTCTAGCAAGGGGTCACGTGCGGCTTGTGTTTCTAACACCCTTGCTAACGCTTGCAATTGGCTTTGCATGTGGTCAAATGCGTCTTTAAACCCCTTTAAAGCCAATGCTTTTAGCACTGGCATGCGCGAGCCTTCATAGGCAAAAATCAACCTGAAATCTTTACAGGCTTTTTCTAACACCGGAATCGCCTCGCCTAACGCCACGCAATCTTTGGCAAAGCTTAAATGTGCTGCGGTGCAATCTCGCGCTAGTTCTATCAATTGGCTAGTTGAAACATCTTCACCAAAAAACAAGCCTGCGACTTCTGGCAATTGATGCGCCTCATCAAAAATGACAGTGTTAGCGCTGGGTAGCAACTCGGCTACACCTTCATCGCGCAACATCACATCGGCAAAAAACAGATGATGATTCACCACCACCACGTCTGCCGCCAGCGCCTGCTTACGCGCCTCCATCACAAAACACTCTTTATAGTAAGCGCAATCACCACCCAGGCAGTTATCGCGGGTTGAGGTCACGTTCGCCCAAATAGTGGCGTTTTCTGGCACTGTGTTGAGTTCGCTTTTATCGCCAGTTTTGCTATTCTCGGCAAAGTTCTTAATGATATGCACATATTGCGCATCATCGCGTGAGGCAAAACGGCCTTCATTGGCGGCACGCTCTAAATGATAATGGCACACATAGTTGGAGCGGCCTTTCAACATTGCCACCGTCACCGGCACTTTGAGCGCCTCTCTTATATTGGGCAAATCACGCGTGTAAAGCTGGTCCTGTAAATTTTTTGTACCCGTAGAGATAAT
>JAURWJ010000005.1 GCA_030655015.1 Methylotenera sp.
CTCGCCCGATGATTCCCAACGCACCGCTTCGGTAGCTCCTGCGCGACGCGTAGTCAAGGCTACTTTATCTGCAATAATAAATGCTGAATAAAAGCCCACACCAAACTGACCAATCAAATTCGCATCTTTTACCTGATCACAGGAAAGCGCATTAAAAAACTATTTAGTGCCAGACTATGCAATGCTACCGATATTGGCAATAACCTCATCGCGGCTCATGCCAATACCGTTATCTGAAATTGATACCGTGCGCGCGGTTTTATCAAATGCAATGCGGATTTTTAGCTCACTATCGTTTTCATATAACGCGCCGTTAGCTAACGCCTCAAAACGTAATTTATCAGCAGCATCTGACGCATTGGAAATCAATTCACGTAACACAATCTCTTTGTTGCTATACAGTGAATGAATCATCAATTGCAGCAGTTGTTTAACCTCTGCCTGAAAAGCCATCGATTCTTTGGGTTGAGTCTCTTTTTGTGCAGTCTCTGCGGACATAGATTTAGCTCCTGATGTTGGGGAAAATAACAATAAAAGCTATGTGGGGATCATCTGAAGTTTTTCAAGCATAAAACAACTAAACCAGCAATTAGCTTGGTATTTAGCCAATTATATTTGGCATCGTCATCAAACTTTCAAACTATAATTACACAATAAACAATAATACTGTTTTTAAAAACTCAATAAAAGCCCTTAGCTCATGCAAACTAATTCAACCAAACCACCTGTTGACAAAGCTTTACTCGCCGCAGTTGACCTAGGCTCCAATAGTTTTAGACTTGAAATTGGTCGCCTGGATGGTGTCCATATCCAGCGTGTTGAGTACTTAAAAGAAGCGGTGCGCCAAGGTGGAGATTTAGATGAAGACCGCAACCTTACCCCTGATGCGATAGAGCGTGGCGTTCGCTGTTTAGCCAGATTTGGTGAGCGCTTGCAAGGGTTTGATGCAGCTCATGTACGCGCCGTCGCAACACAAACGCTACGTGAGGCCAATAATCGCGATGTATTTCTTAAGCTAGCTAAAAAAGCATTAGGCTTTGACGTAGAAGTGATTTCAGGTGTAGAAGAAGCGCGGCTCATTTACCAAGGCGTGAATAGATTTTTACCGCAATCCAATGAAAAAAGACTGGTGATTGACATTGGTGGCCGCTCGACTGAATTTATTCTGGGGCATGGTTTTGAAGCACAGCACACAGCTTCATTGCACGTAGGTTCTGTTGCATGGTCACTCAAGCATTTCGCTACGGGTGAGTTTACCGAAAACGCCTTCTCTCGTGCCGAACTTGCCGCAGAATCTGTGTTTGAAACACTGGGTTCAAATTTCAATCATAATGAATGGAATGTGGCCTATGGCGCCTCTGGCACAGTGGGCGCAGTCGCTGATGTTTTGGTGCAATATGGCAGGCCTGTGGACGTGGTAACTAAAGCAGATTTGTACTGGTTACGTGATGAACTACTACGTATGCGCTATATTGACAAAATACGCCTTGATGGTCTAAAAGAAGATCGAAAACCAGTGATTGGCGGTGGGCTATCTATTCTAATCGCTGTATTTGAGTTTTTAAAAATTGAAACACTTCATGTAGCAAAAGGTGCTTTAAGACACGGCTTACTTTACGACATGCTCGCGCGTGAAGACGACATGCTGGATTTAAGAAATGCTTCGGTGCAACGTTTAGCGAAAAAATTTGACGTCGATGAAAACCAAGCTAATACAGTAGCTGAGGTTGCAGAAAAGTTATTTGAAAAAATCAGTGAAGAAGTTAATTTTGCTGCAGGTGAGCGTCGACTGCATGCCAGAAAATTACGCTGGGCAGCTTTATTGCATGAAATAGGCAGCTTTATTTCACCCATAGACGCGCACTTGCATGGCGCATATATACTAGAGCATACCGAACCGCTCGGCTTCGCTCAAAGTGAGCTACATCGTCTGAGCTTGCTAATACTAGGACATCGCGGCAAATTAAAACGATTGGAAGCCGACTTTTCCGACCGTATTTTTGTCATGCAGCTAATCTGCTTGCGCCTAGCGGTTATTTTGTGCCACGCACGGCAAACCCCTAATTTGCGCGGCATGCAGTTTATCATTACCAACAATAAAATTTTGCTATCAGTAGCAAAGTCCTGGACTGAAAAATATCCGCAATCAAATTACCTACTAGATGAAGAAACGCTTGCTTGGCAAAAAACAGTTTGGCGTTTTGAAAAGACTAGCACTTAACAAAACCAGGCCTCTAATTTTAGTCATTAATTTGGCCAAGAATCACTATTTTCTTTGTCACAAATATTTCATTTGCAATCCTAATTAAACGGTATAAACTATTTATACCGTTTAATTAGGATGCAATCATGTCAAAAATCAACCCTATACTTGCTGCTGCATTAAATACGCCTGCTAAAAAAGCCGAGCCAGCAAAACCAGCAACAGCCAAAGCCGCTGTGACAAAAACTGTCGCAACCAACCCTGTGGCCATCAGCCCAACTCCAAAAGCCACGGCCAAAAAAGTAGATGTACCAAAAACTGATCCCCAAAAAGTAGTAAAAGCAGTAAAGGAAAAAACGCCAAAACTAAAAATGGAGCGTGATAGCTTTACGATTCCTAAAACAGAGTACGCGCAGTTTGCTGTTTTAAAAGACCGCCTAGCTAAACTCGGTCAACCTGTGAAAAAAAGTGAGTTGCTACGCGCAGGCATTATGCACTTAACGGCCATGACAGATGCCGCTTTAAAAGCAGCCTTAAGTAAAGTGCCCGCAATTAAAACTGGCCGACCTAAAAAGAAGTAGTTTGAACGATTAGATATCTGGGTGTTGCACTGCAAACAAATAGGTTTGTAGTGTCTTTTTTTGAGCGTCATCAACATATCGCTGACGCAACCACCATGCAGCACCCTTTTTAACGACACAGGTACTCTCACTCAACCCCAGTAATTTAGAGATTAACATGCCAAGTGTTGGTTGATGCCCAACAATCAATATTGTTTTACTGCTCTCAGTATTAGTGACTTCTTTAGCAATACGCTCAACCGAGCTATCTACACTTAAAAACTCCGCCACTTTTATTTTTACACCGTTCAGATCATGCAATGCGGCGGCAGTCTCTAAACATCGTCGTGCCGGACTGCATATTATCTCGGTATTGGCGGGCAGGTGCTGATTAAGCCATTTGGCCATTTTTACCGCATCTTTACGCCCTTTTTTAGTTAAAGCGCGATCACGGTCTTTTCCACTTGCGCTTTCAACTTCTGCGTCTGCATGTCGCCATAGGATTAAATTTGCCATGTGAATTTCCTACAAATTTGTTAATTTGTATATTTTTGCATAAGTTGTTGTTGGGCACTAAATGCGTGCGCGAGCTCATGTGGTTTTGATTTTGGCTGTAGTAGATCTTGCGCACTCAAAACATAGGTGCCATCGGTATTGAGCAACCACGCATCCTGATTGTCCTGCAAATACATTTGACAACACTCTTGCAAAATTCTGGCACGATTTTCACTATCTACAATTGGCCATGCAATCTCAACGCGTCGCATCATATTGCGATTCATCCAGTCTGCGCTGGATAGCCACATACTCTCTTCTTGCTCAATTTTAAAATAAAATACACGTGAATGTTCTAATATCCTGCCGATAATAGACCGAACGCGAATATGACCATCCAAACCAGGGGCGTCAATAGGCAGGATGCAGGCACCTCGCACAATTAAATCAATTTCTACGCCAGCACGTCCTGCATTTACCAAACCTTTAACCAAGGCTTCATCCGTAAGTGCATTCATTTTTAAAATAATCTGTGCCGTTTTACCGGCCTTTGCAGCAAGCTCCGCCGCCCTGATTTTGACAAGCATTTGCCGATGTAAATTAAATGGTGCAACCAATAGTTTTTGCATACGAGGTAATTTAACTTGGCTAGCAATATGTCTAAACAAATACTCCATATCACGGGTTATTTGAACGTCTGCCGTGAGCATACTGACATCCGTATAAAGCCGTGCTGTTCTTGGATTGTAATTGCCCGTTGATATATGCCCATAATATTTCAAGCGCTTATCTTCTCGGCGCATCACTAACAGCATTTTGGCGTGCGTTTTAAGGCCAACAATGCCATACACAACTTGCGCACCCACAGACTCAAGCGTCTCTGCCCAGTTAATGTTAGCCTCTTCGTCAAATCGGGCTTTTAGTTCAACGACCGCCATCACTTCTTTGCCACGCCGCACCGCTTCTTGTAAAAGTTTAAGCATGCGCGGGTCTGAACCGGTGCGATATATTGTCTGTTGAATAGATAACACATCTGGGTCATAAACAGCTTCATGTAAAAAATCAATGACCGATTCAAAACTCTCAAACGGCTGATGAATTAAAATATCACGCTGTTTTAACTGTGTAAAAAATGACTGATTGGGCACTAATTGCTGGCTGAGTTTAGGTTCATACGGCCTAAATTTCAGATGATTGCCCTCCGCCAAATCCGCCAGTAGCATCAAACGCGCCAGATTCACAGGGCCTTGTACGCGATAAAGTGATTGCTTAGGCAAATCAAACTGTTGCAATAAAAGCTTGGCTAACTTTTCATCGCATCCGTGCGAAACCTCTAAACGCACTGCTTCACCGAAATTACGCTGTACAAGCCCTTTTCTTAAAGCGGTACGTAAGTTTTTTACATCTTCTTCATCTACCGATAAATCTGAATGCCGGGTGACTCTAAATTGCGAGAAACTGAGCACTTCTCGCCCAGTAAATAAGCTTGCCAAGTGCGCTCGAATTACACTGGATAACGAAATGAATTTTTGCTGCTTAGTACTTAAGTTCTTAGGTAGTTTAATTAAACGTGGCAGCGCTCGCGGCACCCGCACAATGGCAATATTGTTGTTACGTCCAAATGCATCATTTCCGCCAAGTAACACGATAAAATTAAGCGACTTATTAGCCACCTGCGGAAAAGGATGTGAAGGATCAAGTGCAACAGGCACTAACAGCGGGCGCACATCGGATTCAAAATAACGCGCCACCCAACGCCGCTGCTGTAATGTACGATCACCATGCGAGACCAAATGTACACCTTGATCAGCAAGCGCTGGCATCAGTTCTGTATTAAAAATTTGATATTGCTTATTGACTAACGCATGCGCTGCCTCTGCAATCGCCTGATAACTTTGCACATTGATATTGGTATGTTGCTCATCATCACGCATTGCATCCACGTGCGGCGCGGCACGCACCTCAAAAAACTCATCTAGATTTGAAGATACGATACAAAGAAAGCGTAATCGCTCCAATAGCGGATATTCTGGATTTTGCGCTAGGCGCAATACGCGTTCGTTAAACGCTAAGATACTAATATCACGATCAAGTAGTTTTAAAGGTGGGTAAGTTAAACGCATCATGTTTTAAATTTTGTTGTATATCCAATACTATTCTTAAATTATGACAATCTGGTGACAACAGAAATAATGCTATCAGCATAAAACGTCAGGTTGATGTATTAAATTCACGCAAGTGAAATCTAATTGTCACAATAACTCTACAAAATATACGTCATTTACTCTTATGGATTATATGGCGGTGTATGAAAAAACTGCGTTAGGATATAACGAATTTCTCAATGAGAAACGCACCTTGCATTTTAAAGAACGACAAGTATTGTTGCTGATAAATGGTACTCGAAGCATTGATAATTTAGAAAAACTCTTTAAAAGAGAACACCTCAATGAGTTAATTCTAAAGCTTGAGTCAAAAGGGTATATTCAACTTATTGGTCACAATCCCATTGTTGAAAAAACGTCCGTCACTCACACACCTTATTTCGTTTCGGACTTAACTTTTACAACCATTAACTCTGAAAAACTTGCTACCATTAAAACAATTTTAACCAATGCCACTGACGATTATTTGGGAATCATGGGGCGTAGCATTAAAGAGCGCGTGGAAATTTGTAACAATGAAGTGAGTTTAAAGAGTTGCATCTCAACCTGGCACATGGCAATGCGAGAATCTAAATTAGGGCGTGAATCCGCTAGCGTCTTGTTGGAGCAAATTCACCAAACATTAGAAAATAATAACAGCGGGTATTGAGTTACTGGCGTGCTAATCAACGTGAAATTGTAGCCCTGAAAAAAACATGTAGCTAATAGGCAACAAAATTAAAAGCCCACCATACGATTAGTATATCCACCGTTTGGCAACCCGATCCATTCAACAGCAATAACTATCAGCATCTACCAAGAGTTGTACTGTAATTGCATGGGGCAATCCTGTCGCACCTGACAGCCCTGTTATAGGAGCTTTCGTCATGCAAATAACTTACTTTCGGGGTACCTCACGCGTGGGCATGCTAATGTGAAATCCTTGGGCATAATTGATACCCATCTCCTTGAGCGCATCGAAGATAGCCTGATTCTCAACGAATTCTGCCACGGTGTGAATGCCGATATCCTGACATAGCCGGGAAAGATTGTGCACGAGGGCATAATCAATCTTGGAGTTGAGGATATTGCGCACGAAAGCACCGTCGATCTTGACATATTCAAAACGCAGCTCGCGCAAATAATGGAAGGAATTATAGCCACTACCAAAATCGTCCAGAGCAAAAGCGAAACCCTTCTCACGTAGATTGGTCAGAAACTTGCGCATATTAGTCATATCACCGATAGCATCTCGTTCCAGAATTTCAAACACGATGCATTCTGGAGGAATCTGCAAAGTATTGCACAATTCCTCAGCATATCCCAAAATGCCGCGCCCTTGGATTTCCTGCGCCGATAGATTGAGAAACATTTTGATACTAGGCGAGTTCAACATCATTTGCTCACGCTTCGCCTGAAAAGCCTTGCTGATAATGATACGGTCCAGATCGCGTCCCATGCCGTATTTTTCTATAGTCTCAATGAACATGCCCGCAGAGATGATTTCTCCGTTTGGCTCGACAAGTCGTGCCAGTGTTTCGCATGCGAATAATTCGCCAGTCTTGCAATCAACAATGCTGTGATAGTACGGGATGATACGTTCCTGATGCAATGCTTCGCGCAGTTTTTCAGCATCGTCGCGAATATTGCGGCTTATCCCGACCCGCCCTTCCAATGCGTCGAGCGTACAGGCACTGTCTTTACCCATATCCTTAGCTCGATACATTGCAACATCCGCGCCAGCTTGCAGATCGGTTTCGTTCTGCGCATCAATTGGATAGGTGGCGATGCCGATTGAAACGGTCAAGTGGAAGTGTTTACCGTCAGGAGCAGTAAAGATACGCTCACGTAACGACGTGCCGAGCGCCTCCGCCACGGTAGCAGCGCCTTCACGGCCAGTTTCCATCAAAATAACAGCGAACTCATCACCACCAATGCGGGCAGCAAGATCGCCCTTACGGATGTGCTCACGCAAAATTTCTGCGACCCCGCACAATGCATCGTCACCAGTCTGGTGACCATAAGAATCATTAATGTCCTTGAAATCATCCAGATCGAGCAGCAACAGGGAAAACTCATGATGGTGTCGCTCCGAGCGGCCAATTTCATATTCCAGCATATTGTTGAATTGGCGACGGTTGTAGATACCAGTCAATGGGTCGTGCATGGCATAATATTCCAGTTCGGACAGCGTGCGCGATAGCAACTTGCTGGAACCAACCACCATCACCATCACTGAGAGAATGGAGCGCACCACGCTTTCTTCCTGCGGACTCAGTTCACCACTGGAGACATACGCTACACCCAGCAATCCGGCCAGCTTAGGTGTGTGTTCCGGCACCGCTACCGTGATCATGCGAACTGCATCGATGTTGTCTATTTCCCCACTAGCGCTGACAACGAACTCCTCAACACTTAGCGTCGTGTCGCGAGGCAGATTCAAGCTGGCAATCATCTGCTTGGATAGCATGTCACGCGCCGTTTTCTTTAAATCTTCCGAATAATTACCGAGATAATAGAGAAAAAGCGAGAGGTCATGTTCCTCGGCAAACACAATATAGAAAAAATTGAATGGGAAAATGGCATGAAAATCGGCGAGGATTTCCTGTACAAACTCCTTCCACTGCGCAACGTGCTCGTGCGACAGAATGATCCGCTCCAGCACCTTACTCTGACGTTCAAATAGATCCTTTTCAATCAGCGTAGCGGAAAGATCCGTCAATGTGCTGTGGAATTCCCCCATCAGCGACTGCACATAATTGCCATTGCGGTACCATTGCCGCTGTCTCTCGTCGAGCAAGAGACCAAGGGTAGCATCCAGACGCTCGCAGGTTTCTACCGCTTTCTCCAAACGCGTGGAAAGTTCAGACATGTCCGAATCTTTAGCAATGCTGCGCAAGTCAGCAATTACCTCACGGTGAACTTCTTTCACCAGTGCATTCAGGTTACCCCCAAACGTCTTGGTACGCGTTTGGCTTTCCATCAGTGCCGCGAGGCGATCGATTACTCGCTGGCGCACATTCTCCAAATTATTGGGCAGCATGTCGGTCATACAAATTCGGTGGGGAAGCGACCGCCACTTTGCATCAGGTCAATGCCACATTGCAAGTCGCGCAGCCAGTCTAAAAATTCACGCACCGCCGCGCCGCGGTAAACCGGCCCGTGCTGCGGGGCAATCATGTCGATTTCCAGCCCGGCGATAGTGTCCAACCAGCAGCGAATGGCCTTATTGGAGCACATGTAGCGGCGGTGGAAACTAGTAATAAATGGTAGATGGCTTTTGAAATCATCCACGTAAGCATCATCCTTATCCATGGGCAACATGGCAGCGCCAATATCGCCGGTAAACAGGATTTTTGACGCAGGGTCATAGACGTTAATCTGCCCTTCCGAATGCAGAAAATGCGCGGGAACAATCTTAAGCCTGAAGCCCGGCGCTACCTCGCAATCCATGCCGGTATCAGGCACGCCAACAAATTGGGACATATCCCTTAGACCATAGTGCGGCAAAAAACGCATCCAGATGCGGGACACATACACTGGCGCCTTGATCAGCTCCAGCCACGTAGAAATGCCGCCGACAATGTCAGGGTCCTGATGAGAGAGAAAAATGCCGCGAATTTTATCAGGTGGAAGATAGCGTAGCATCTCGGCCAGCACACGCGGCATCACCCCGAAACCACCCGGATCTAACAACACACCAGATCCTTCATGTACTATCAGATACTGGTTGGAACGGATACCATCCTCCTCACCAGGCTCACTTTCATTGAGCAGAATGAACTTGTGCGTTTCAGAATCGAATAACTTGATGTTGCGCATTACTTTCTCCGTGACATCAGCAATAAACCATTTTTTAAATAATGGTTTTTAAAAGTGTAAAAAATCATAGTGAGTTTTCACTGTGGGTGCAAGTGCCTCACCTCAGATAACATGGACACCAATATGGTGACTTCTTCTAAAAACCACTTACTCCGTTTGCAACTTTCCATCGTTTAGCAATCGATCTAAGTCATCAACTGGCAGAGGCTTGCTAAACAGGTAACCCTGAAAGTAATCACAGCGCCGTTCGCGGAGGAAGTCGGCCTGCTGATCATTCTCCACGCCTTCCGCCACGCTGGTGAAGTTCATAGCCTGCGCCAAGTTGAGTACAGCGCTGGCAATCGCGCTATCATCGTTGTTATGTGGCAGGTTGAGCACAAATGACTGACATATTTTGAGTGTATCGATCGGAAAATCCTTGAGGTACGCCAGCGAAGATGCCCCGCTGCCAAAATCATCGATGGCGAGAGATACGCCTAGCGCTTTGAGTTGCACAAGTTTACCTACATTGCTGGCAGCACTTTCCATAAACATGCTTTCAGTTAATTCCAGCTCCAGCAGTTCTGGTGGCAATCCACTTTGCCTTAGAATTACCGCTACGTCTTCGACGAGGGTGGGATGCATAAACTGGCGAACAGAAAGATTAACCGCCACGCGCACAGGTGTGCCAGCATCGAACCATAGACGTCCCTGCTGGCATGCCGTCTGCAGCACCCACTTACCCACCGGAACGATCAGGCCGTTTTCCTCCAGCAGAGGAATAAACTCTCCAGGCACAACCAAACCACGTTCAGGGTGTTGCCAGCGTAGTAGCGCCTCAACCGCCGTGACCCGATTACTCTCTACGGCCACCTGCGGTTGGTAATACAGGATAAATTCGTCACGATCCAGCGCATGGCGCAGATGATTCTCCAGAACCAGGCGTTCATAGGCAACCTCATCCATTTCTGACGAGTAGAACTGGAAGTTGTTGCGACCACGTTCCTTAGCGTGATACATCGCCACGTCTGCCTTTTCCAGCAATATCTCGCGGTCATCCTGACCAGGGCGATAAAAAGTGATGCCAATACTGGCACCAATAAATACCTCGTGCTCGTCTACCACGAATGGCAGCCGCAGTGCTTCGATGATTTTCTCTGCCACCACCGCAGCATCCTGCTCCTCCCGCACGTTAGCAAGAATGACAGCGAACTCGTCGCCACCCATCCGGGCCACCGTATCTGTCTCACGGACGCAGAGAGCAATACGACCACCGACTTGTTGCAGCAACTTATCGCCAGTACCGTGACCCAGTGTATCGTTGATGTTCTTGAAGCGGTCGAGGTCGATGAACATCACCGCCATGGTGTCGCTGGTGCGGTTGGCATGCGCCTGCGCCAACCGCAGACTATCATTGAATAGCAATCGATTAGGCAGGCCAGTTAAGGCGTCATAGTGTGCGAGGAAGTGCAGCCTTTGCTCTGTACGTTTTCGCTCGCTGATGTCGCGTACAATACACAGTACTTGTTCTCCGCTGGTACGGATGAAGCGGGATTCATAATTGGAGATTCCCTCAGGTAGCGCCATCTGGTATTCGAAAGAGGTGATCTCTCCGCCAAATGCAGCCTTCTCCAGACATGCCATAGCCTGCTCTGCAATCTCCTGTGGCATGACTTCCAGAATGGTTCGACCCAGAAACAGCCCGGGCTCAAGGTAAGTTTGGAAATCCTTGGCGGGTTTATGTTCGAGGAAACGACCTTCGTGGTCTAAGAATAGCAGTAAATCAGGCACAGCCTCATACAAAGCGCGCACCTTGGCCTCGCTTTGCCGCAACTCCAGTTCAGCCCGCTTACGCTCAATGGCGTAGCGCATGGCGCGTAACAGCCAACGTCCATCCACGCTACCCTTGACTAGGTAATCTTGAGCACCTGCCTGTGCCAATTCGGTCGCCAAGGTCTCATCATCGTGACCCGTCATGACCACGATGGGAACATCCGACACCACCTCATGCAGCCGCCAGAACGTGTCCTTGCCCTGTGCGTCAGGTAGTGATAGATCAAGCAGGATGATATCAAAGCGTATCAAACATACCTGCGACATGGCATTTTTCAACGTATCCGCGTGCGTCAGTTTGCAGGCAGGCAGTGCCTCACGCAACATGATATCCAGTAGGCGTGCATCACCCAGATTATCCTCAACCAGTAACACCCTCATACTATGCGCTCGCTACCGGACCGAGATGTTGCCCGTGACGTAGCATCTCGGTTGCTGCCTCAGGCGGCAGCGGATGACAATAGAGATATCCTTGAGCATCGTCGTAGGCGAGACTACGCAAGGTATCGAGCTGCGCCGTGGTTTCGACACCGCCTGCAAGGCCCTTCATGCGGAACACATGCGCCACTTGAATAACGGCGCGCGCCAGATCGGCGCCATTGGCTGAGGTCGATGCCTCTTGAGTAAGCCGACGATCAAGTTTAATGGCGTGAAACGGAAATTTACGCAGGTAGTAAAATGAAGCACGGCCATTACCGAAATTATCCAGCGCCAACCTAACGCCAAGCCGATTAAGTTTAGTTATTTGCTCAAAAGCACGCTCTTCGTCTTCCCATAAAGCATGCTCCGGTATATCCAGTTCTAGGCATTGCGGCTCAAGACCGCTTTCATCCAAAATTACAGATAGCTGCTCGGCAAAGTTATCATGAAGCAATTGGCGCGACGCAAGATTAACCGACAGCGTTAGTCGCTCTCCTGTGGTGTCCCGCCAGACGCGGCCTTGTGCACACGCCGTACGCAACACCCATTCACCAACCTCTAAAATAAGAGCCGAACTTTCCAATACGCTCATGAACTGTCCTGGCAGCAATAGGCCACGTTGCGGATGTTGCCAGCGTAGCAATGACTCCATGCCGTTGATGCAACCACTTTTGACGTCAACTTGCGGTTGGTAATTGATGACAAACTCACCTCGCGCCAGTGCCTGCGACAATTCAGCTTGCAACTCACGCTCCTCGCTCGCTCTGACATTCATATTGGAAGAAAAAAAGCGGTAGGCATTCTGATCACCGACCTCTGCTTTGGCTTGATACATGGCGATGTCGGCATTACGCACCAGGGATTCAATATTATCGGCATCTGTCGGGTAGATACTGATCCCGATGCTGGTGTTGACATATAGTGAGCGCCCATCCACTAGAAAAGGCCGCTCCATGGACTCTAGAACCTTGCGTGTCGCTGCAACCGCATCTTCTTCATCGTGTGTGCCTGTCAGTATCATAGTGAATTCGTCACCGCCAATCCGCGCCACGCAATCGGTTTCACGCACGCATTCGCGCAACCTCTGTGCCACCCCCTGCAATACGAGGTCACCAACATGGTGACCGAGTGCATCGTTGATAGGCTTAAATTCATTGAGATCAAGTAGCAGCAGCGCCAACTGCCCTCCCTGCCGCCGTGTCAATGCAATTGCGCTCTTGAGGCTATCGTAAAATTGTTTACGATTAGCCAAACCCGTCAGGCTGTCGTGATGTGCCAGATGATTTAGACTTTCCTCCATCCGCTTACGCTCAATGGCGTAACGCAGGGAGCGCGTAAGCTGATGAGCGTCAACATGACCCTTGACCAGAAAATCCTGAGCACCTTGCTGCACCGATCTGACGGCAAGACTCTCATCGGCAATGCTGCTCAGCACAACGATGGGTATGCCCGGTGCATTGGCATGTATTTTAAGAAGAGTATCTAATCCATCGCCATCCGGCAACTGCAAATCGAGCAAAATAGCCGTGATATCCTGACTTTCCAATATCGCCAGCGCACTATCCAAACGATCCGTCGTCACCAGCGCGAACCGTTCACTACGATCAGCATCCAGCAGCTCACGCACCAGACGGATATCACCGGGATTGTCTTCTACCAACAGTATATTGAGCGGATTACTGTTCATGTATCCTCCGTGAGGTAGTTAATTTCTAGTGTCAGATGGCAGTTTGACGATAGTCAGCCAGAAGTTCTCGATAGCCTGGATTACCTTGATGAATTGATCCAGATCCACAGGCTTGCTTACATAACAATTTGCATGCAGGTCGTAAGTGCGCAAAATATCTTTCTCAGCTTCGGAAGAAGTAATGATGACAACCGGGATGCGCTTCAGCAACGGGTCAGATTTGATTTCAGCCAACACTTCGCGTCCATCCATCTTGGGCAGATTGAGGTCAAGCAGCACTACATCTGGTGTCGGCGCGTTGGCATACTTACCTTGCCGGCGCAAGAATGCTATCGCCTCCATGCCATCCGTGACCACATTGAGATTGTTGCGTATCTTGCTCTCTCGCAACGCTTCCTGCGTCAGCCTGACATCACCGGGATTATCCTCGGCCAATAAAAACTCTACCTGTCTACTCACTTCACTCTCCATGATGATTCCTTTCCCCATGATTCACAGGTAAGGTAAAATAAAAAATCGTTCCCTTGCCCGGTTCAGACTCTATCCATATCTTTCCGCCGTGACGATCGACAATTTTCTTGCAGACGGACAGTCCGATTCCGGTGCCGGGATACTCATGCTTGCCATGCAAACGTTGAAAAATAATAAAAATGCGGTCGAAAAAATCCGGAGCGATGCCTATGCCATTGTCGCGCACGGAGAATAACCATTCTCCGCTTTTTTTCTCGGCACCAACATGCACAATAGGTGAAGTCTCACCGCGAAACTTGATGGCATTGCCGATTAAATTCTGGAACAACTGCGTAAGCTGCGAAGTGTCTGCCATCAGCCTCGGCATGGCATCGTGCGTCACTACCGCCCCTGACTCATCAATGGCGAGCCGTAAATTAGATAGTCCGCGTTCCAGCGCAACAACAGATTCACAGAGTTCAAGTTGCTTAGCATGCGTGCCGATGCGCGACATGGTGAGCAAATCAATGATGAGTGCCTGCATGCGAGTAGCACCATCTACAGCGAAGTGAATAAACTCATTGGCATCATCGTCCAGTTTATCCTTGTAGCGGCGCGCCAGCAACTGTGTATAGCTGGCTACCATGCGTAGCGGCTCCTGCAGGTCATGCGAGGCTACATAGGCAAACTGCTCCAGTTCTCGATTGGAATTCGCAAGTTCCTCAGTACGCCTTGCCAGCGCCTCTTGCGTCTGTTTAAAGGTAGTGATGTCGGAAAATTCTGCGATTATATTCGTCACTTTACCAGACGCATCTTTAACAGCGCTCACGTTCATCCATGCCAGATACTCTTTGCCATCTTTGCGCTTCTGCAATATTTCCCCTTGCCACTGACCACCACTGGTGACCGTCATCCAAAGCGTCTGACACAGTTCTGGCTCACATTCTGAAAGCAAATTGGTCAGAGGGTTACCGATTAAAGCTTCCGATGCAAAGCCAGTAATCAGTGCTACTGATTTGTTGACATGAAGCATCCGGCCACTCACATCGGCAATGATGACTGCTTCCAAATTACTTTCAAACACCTGCGCCAGCAAGCGCAACATCTCATGATCGGCATGAAAATAAGCAGTCAAGGAAAGTTCGGAATCAAACAATGCGACCTTGATGATTGCTTGAGAGTATTCAAGGAATCGTTCAGAATCATTATCCACCAAGCGCATCACCTCCGGTAGCAGCCAAGACATGTATTTTCCATACGCACCGAGGTACCAACGTGGCTCCAAACCAACTTGCTGATGCGTTACGCCAACGCGTAAGCGGCTTCTGATGTAGTCTGGGCCGTAATCACCGCCTAAAAGTTGCTCAAAATATTCGCGCTGCTTATGTTTGAGCCGCTGCACTTGGTCAGGATTACCGAGGATGGCTCGCGTTTCTGGGTTGGCCTCAAGATGACCGTAGAAAAACTCGGTGAACTCATCCTCCAGCGGTGCCAGCATCGATCCCAGTTCCTTGAGTAATTTGGACTCATGCTCGCCGAAGCCAAGAAAATCTTTGCGCGACTGAACCTCTTCAGCGCTCGGAGTCATGCTGTCGAGCAGGGCGTCAACGGTATGTTGGTGCAGTAACATTTTTTCTCCCACAAAACTACTAATGCAATCCCGGAATTACTATAGAAAATCGGCAGAAGGAAGTGGGAGTCACTTGGAAGAAATACGGGGAACCCGCACATCTGGTACTCCCGCTGTCCTAGAGCCGTTGCCCCGTAGACCGGTGATTTTGCGCCCCCGCTTTTCAGCCGAGTTTGCCTTTTTCAAATGTAATACTGCTACGAGTATTATGGGATTATGGCTGGCTGTCAAGTACCCGTATGCGTCACTCCTTCAATAAGTTTAGTCCATAAACAACGCAGGGGTCGCACGACCTGATAAAAAAGACCCATATTAGTGGCCTTTAAAATAAATGAAGTTTGAAATAAATCAGATAGTTGACCTTAAAACAATTCAGCTCAAAATTGTCTATCGATTCAGCAACTGTTTCAGCAACAGACCCGCGGCAGCAAAACCAAATGAGGCCGTCACACACACACTGGAACCATAACCTGCACAGTTTAAGCCCGTAATTGCAGGTTCATTGACCTCGCAAGTATTATCAGGCTTAGTAACTTCTTCATCAGAATACACACAGTGAACACCTAGCTTTAAAGACTTAGTTTTTGCACTTTGACCATTGCTAAAGCCATAATCACGGCGCAATACATTGCGCACTTTGGCAAGCAATTTATCATGGCTCACCTCACTTAAATCAGCTTGTTTAATGCGTGTTGCATCTAAGCGTCCACCGGCCGCGCCGGTCATCACTAATGGTATATTTTTGGTGTTGCAGAAATTGGCAATGGCGGCTTTGGCCTTGGCATCATCAATACAATCAATCACGCCATCATAATCATGATTGAGCATAGTATTGGTGTTTTCAACTGTCACGAAATCCTCAATCTCATGCACGGCTGCCTGTGAGTTAATACTCAGAATACGCTCACGCATGGCTGTGACTTTGGCTTTTCCAAATGCACCATCTACGGCGTGCAATTGCCGATTGACATTAGATTCTGCAATATTGTCCAAATCAATTAAAGTAATGGTGCCCACGGCATTGCGCGCTAAGGCTTCGGCAGCCCAGCTGCCCACACCGCCAATGCCTATCACACAGATATGCATAGCTTGTAATTTGGCTAAGCCATCGATGCCATATAGCCGTGAAACGCCACCAAAGCGGCGCGCGATATCAGGCTCACTATTCATGTTTCTAAAACCACAAAGGCTGCAGCTAAGTTCTTTTCATCGCTAATGCTAATATGCGTTTGCCTGATATGTTTGGATTGCAATAAAACCTGTAATTCTGGCGCCAACACCAAAATGGGCTTACCTAAATCATCATGTGAAACCGCAATATTCTGGAATGTTGCAGGAGCGCGCAAGCCTGTACCCAGTGCTTTTGAAAAAGCCTCTTTTGCGGCAAAGCGTTTAGCTAAAAACCTGGATTTTATTTGTGATTGCTGATAGCTGGCAAACTCACTGTCCGCTAAAATACGCTTGGCAAAATCATCGCCAAACTGTTGAATTGAAGATTCGATACGCGAAACTTCAACGATATCTGTACCTATGCCAAAAATCATATGCAAATACGTAATCGCCGCCTATTTAGGCGCCGCCGCTTTCATCAAGGCTTTCATCTCGCGTACCGCATTATCCCAGCCCACAAATAAAGCATGCGCCACAATCGCGTGTCCGATATTCAGCTCTTCAAAACCATACAATTTGGCAACCAAATGTACATTATGATAATGCAAACCATGCCCTGCATTCACGATCAATCGTGCATCTTTAGCATGTTGCAACGCTTGCTCAATGCGCACCAGCTCTAGCATTTGTACCGCATCAGCTTGGGCATCGGCCAGGGTACCAGTGTGCAGTTCTATTACCGGTGCGCCAGCATTAACGGCAGCATCAATTTGCGCTAAATCTGGCGCAATAAATAATGAAACGCGAATACCAGCATCGCTTAATTTCTGCACCGCATGTTTAACTTTATCAAAATGGGCGATCACATCTAACCCGCCCTCCGTCGTGCGCTCCTCGCGCCGCTCTGGCACTAGGCACACATCTTGTGGCATCACTTTAATTGCAATATCCAGCATTTCATCGGTCACTGCACACTCAAGGTTCATCTTGGTTTGTAACAACGGGCGCAGTGCAAAAATATCGGCATCCTGCATGTGACGGCGGTCTTCACGCAAATGCAACGTAATGCTATCCGCGCCTGATTGCTCAGCACGCAAAGCCGCTTGCACCACGCTGGGGTATTTAGTACCACGTGCTTGGCGAATGGTAGCAACGTGGTCGATGTTTACGCCTAATTTAATCATAAATAAAACCTAGAAATATAGTTTTGCCACAGTTGCATTTGTAGCTAATTAAAAAACTAAAGCCCTTGCAAATCGACCAATAACTGCCTTGTATGCAAGGGTTTATCACCCAAATAATGCGCTAATAAATAACGCATGAGCAGCTTACTTTGCTGCTGTGTTTGACCATTGGTGTAGTCATCATTTGACATGTCAATCAATGTTTTTCCCGACAGCCGTATGCCGTTATCATCACGAGTGATCGCACCATTGATAGGAATAGCACCGTGTTCAGCTTCATAACGATAGTTTTGCAACGCTAACACTGGTGATGCATTGATATCCAGTTGCAATGGTATGGCGTAACCAAGTTCTTGCAAAAACTTCAACTCAAAGCGGCGTAAGGTAGTGGCTAAATCTTCACCACTCGCCAGGGTTTTTAACGTATCGGCATAATATTCAAATAGCGCTTCATGCGGGTCTTCACGCGGCAGCAACCTCAACAACAGCTCATTTAGGTAAAAGCCGCACATCAGTGCCTCGCCTTGCAATAGCAACAAGCAGCCATTCCATTCCAAGCTATGCAAGGTTTTTAGCTCCAGCTTTCCCGACCAAATTGCCAGCATGGGCTGAAATGCTTGTAGCATACCGCGCATGGCAGAGCGTGGACGCCTGGCACCTTTTGCTGTAGTAGCTACACGCCCAAAATCACGAGCGAACAACTCAACCACTAGGCTCGTTTCTTTAAACGGATAAGTGTGGAGCACATAAACTGCTTGATTGTCTTGACGGTGCGAACTGATTGAAGCCATAGATTTTTATTTAACCGCTGATAAACGCAAATGCATACAGATAAAAACAAAAACCATCACGAAATAAACAGAAAACCAGATATAGCAATAATTAATATCCTAGCGACTTTAGCGCCCGCGCGTCATCAGCCCAACCGCCTTTAACTTTCACCCAGGTTTCCAAGTAAACCTTGCCACCAAACAGCTTCTCCATAT
>JAURWJ010000011.1 GCA_030655015.1 Methylotenera sp.
CTTATAGTTGTTAGCTTCAACCGTTGAGCCGGTATAGCGCATATAAACTGTATCATTGGCCACACTAGTAGAAATATTCACACCGCGTGCATCATTGTTACTACGGTAAAAGGTACTGATCTGCCCTTTAACCAAAAGACCTTGCTCCGCAACTGCAAACTCTGGCGCTTCAGAATTCACCAGTATGGTGCCGGCGATACTATCTCCACCCATACTCACTGGGGTGATGCCAGCGAGTACTTGCACGCTGTTTACATTAGAAGGATCAATGTATGAAAGCGCTGGATTCATGTGATTAGCGCAACTGGATATCAAATCCATGCCATCCACTTTTACACGAATGCGGTCATCAGCTAAACCATGAATCACAGGCAAACTAGAAACACCGCCAGCACGGTAAAGGCTAATGCCCGGCTCATCACTCAGCAGACTTGCTTTGTCACTGGTATTGAGTGAAGATTTATTTTCATCATCAATTTTCTCAGCACGAATTTCAACACTCGGCAAATCCAATTGCTCTGCCCATACACTTTGTGAAAACACACCTAACAAGCATGGTGCTAAAATGCTCGTTGATAAGATAGTTGAAATAGCAGATTGTTTTTTTAACTTAAAATGTTGCATCATCTCGCCTCTATTTATAAATTTTCGTGAATTATAGGCCCTAGGCTGATGGATGAAAATGTGACAAATTGCCGCACCGTGTGGAGAATTATGCTGTTAACAATAGATGCAGGAAACACCAGAACCAAGTGGGCGGTATTTAACGAGCTTGGTGAAATCAGTAAGCACGGCGTGTGCTTAAATAGTGAGATTGATTCTGCTGACCTTTCACCTGCGTTGCTTGGCTACAAGCGCGCTGTTATTTCCAATGTGGCGGGCGAACAGCATGCAATACATCTTGCAGGTAAATTATCGCCTTATCACTTACCTGTTCACTGGGTGAAGGCTGCCCCACAAGTCTGCCATGTCATTAACCGCTATACAAAACCAGAGACTTTAGGCAGTGACCGCTGGGCTGCTTTAATCGCAACATGGAATCTAAAACATGCGCCGTGCGTAGTCGTTAATGCAGGCACAGCAGTGACCATTGACGCGCTAAATAGCTGTGAAATCAATCACGAACAGTATGGTGAGTTTATTGGTGGCTTGATTTTGCCAGGGCTAGATTTAATGCAACAAAGCCTGGGTCTTGCGACCGCTCAATTGCCAAAAGCTGATGCCGTACAGGTGCCTGTAGTCCCAAAGTCTGAGGACATTTTTGCTAAAATCACTGCTGACGCTATCTACAATGGCGCATTACATGCGATTGTGGGCGCGATCAGGCAAATGGTTGAGACTCTGATGCAACACAGCCAGCAAGTGCCTTACATTATTATCAGTGGCGGCAATGCACAGATAATCAAAAATGTGCTTACGCGTTACGTGACAAACCAAACTATAATCGTTGATAATTTGGTTGGTCAGGGGCTACACCTGCTGGCCACTTCCATCTCAAATGAAAACACCATGAAAAGTGATGCACAATGAAGCAGTTGTTTTGGATTTTAGCCCTATTTAATCTAGGTTTATTTGCTTACTTTAATGCCGGGCATATTTTACCGAGTAAGCCTCAAGCTAAACTGGCTGAAATAAACCCTGAAAAGATCATAGTATTATCGCAAGCTCAATTAGAAGCCTTGCCAAAAAAAACCGTCCCATCACTCACGCTCTTGCCTGAGCAAACTGCGCCGATTGCAGCCTCATGTTTTGAGTGGGGTATTTTTTCAGATACAAATATCGCTAACGCACAAAGTGCAATCTCACAATTAGCGCTATCAGCCACCTTGAAACAGCAATCATCACAACAAGCTAAGCGCTTTTGGGTTTATCGGGCGCCGCTAAGGTCAGCCGCAGAAGCTCAATTGAAGGCGGCTGAATTAAAAGCACTCGGTGTTGAAAATTTATTTGTAGTGCAGGATGCAAAATGGAAAAACGCGATTTCATTCGGCATTTTTGAAGATGAACAACTTGCCATCAAATTACTGAATGAGCTTAAAGCTAAAGGTGTAAAAGATGTCGTAAAAGCATTACGCAATCAAGGTAAAGGCCACGCCAGCTTGTTATTCAGCAACCTGACAGAAACTGATGTGGCTGCTCTCAAAAAGTTAAAACCCGACTTTCCCTACGCCAGCTTAAAAGAAATAAGTTGCCACTAACGGTGTTTTTAAGGTTATGGGAACAGCTTACCTGGGTTTAAAATATTATTCGGGTCAAAAGTCAGCTTCAGCGACTTCATTAGCTTAATAGTAGTTGCATCAATTTCGCGCGGCACAAACGGACGCTTGGCCATACCCACACCATGCTCACCAGAAAGCGTGCCTTGCAACGACAACACAAGGCTAAACACTTCATCCAGGCATTCGTAAGCACGTTTCATTTCATCAGTATTGTCAGGGTTAACTAACAAATTCACATGAATATTACCGTTGCCTGCGTGACCAAAATTCACATTAGCAACTTGATACTGTGCTGCCAATTTTTCTAGCCCCGTGAGTAACTCAGGTAAATGAGACACTGGCACGGCGATATCTTCATTGATTTTTTTAGGTGCAATATCTTTCAATAATGGTGACAGCGCTTTACGTGCAGCCCACAACGCTTTGGTATCGTGCGCGGGTTTTGCCTCAATTAAGCCTTGCACTTGGCAAGCTTGCAAAATGGCGTCCGTCGCTTCGATAATTTCCTGCTGCGAACCATCCACTTCTATCATCAAATAAGCACGTGCATTTTCAGGTAGCAAGTTTTGATGTCGGCTACGAATCAGTGTGAGCGCGCCGTTATCTAAAAATTCCAAAGCACTCGGCGTATAAGGCTGTGCCATAATCGCGGCAATGGCTTTGGCACAGCTTCCAGTATCCACAAACTCGGCGGTGATGCCGCCGGTAAATTTCGGCAATGGCGTCAACTTTAGCGTGGCCTCACAAATCACAGCCAGCGTACCTTCAGAGCCCACCAGCAACCGGGTTAAATCGTAACCCACTACACCTTTACTGGTGTAGCAGCCTGTTTTAATAATATCACCACTACCTGTGACGGCTTTTAAACCTAAAATATGGTCGCGTGCTACACCATATTTCACAGCATGCGGCCCTGCGGCGCAAGTGGCTAAGTTGCCACCAATGCTGCAATAAGCCGCGCTGGACGGATCTGGCGGCCAAAAAAAGCCGACTGGCTTAATCGCGTCTTGCAACTCCTGATTCAACACCCCTGGCTCCACAATCGCCATGCGGTTATCTGGGTCAATACTGAGAATGTTATTCATACGCTCCAGCGACAGCGCTACGCCACCAACCTCCGGCACACTGCCACCTGCCGTGCCCGTACCACGACCACGCGGTACTACAGGTACTTTATGCACATTACAAAGTTGAATAACGCTTTGCACTTCTTCTATGGTGAGCGGAAAAACAACAGCTATTGGCGAATGATAATTGCGCGAGTTATCGTAAGCGTAGGCGTAGCAATCTACTGGGTCAGTTAAGAGACGGTCAGCAGGAAAATATTGAGAGAGGGCGGAAATAATAGCTTGCATTAATTTTAAGCATTTCTTTTGTACGTAATGGTTTTGCTCTACAGTCTATTACATGCCACACAATAACATTCTCGCCATCTATTTTGTAATAGATGGCATAAGGAAATGTTTTTGAGAGCGCACGATAAAACCCAAAAACCTGAGGGTGAATACCTGCATACACGATAAGTGAATCTATATCAGCAAAAATAGAATCTTGAAAATAGATGCCTAAGCCTTTTTGCTGCTACTCATAAAATTCTTGAGCCCATGCAATATCTGAAAATGCTGTTCTTAATACCTTGATTTTCATTTAAGATTGCTACGCAGAAGTTGCTTGGCCTCCTCCCATTCGAGCACCTCAACCTCACCATTGGCAAACCGTTGCTGCGTTTCTTTTAACACATCCTCATGCCAAGACGGTGACTGAAATGGCTCTGTATCATGCGTCAAATCATCCCAGATTTCATTCATCATACGCAGTTTTTCAATTCGCGTTAAGTGACTTAGTGATTGCATGGCATGGCATCCTCTTCAATGAAGTTTGGATATTCTATCGTTTTTTAGGCGGCAACATA
This sequence comes from Methylotenera sp., assembly GCA_030655015.1. Classification (GTDB taxonomy): domain Bacteria; phylum Pseudomonadota; class Gammaproteobacteria; order Burkholderiales; family Methylophilaceae; genus Methylotenera. Next base: position 4,132 of record JAURWJ010000011.1, read on the forward strand.
TCCGTAATCGTGCCTTCTTTCATCTCGGCGGCAAAGCACACCGTTTCAGATAGCGTTGGATGTGCATGGATAGTTAAACCTAAATCATGCGCATCTGCACCCATTTCAATCGCCAGCACGGCTTCAGCTAATAACTCACCTGCATTAACACCTACAATACCGGCACCAATCACACGGTGTGTTTCTTTATCAAATATGAGCTTGGTTGTACCTTCGGTACGTGCAATTGAAAGTGCGCGGCCGCTTGCAGCCCAAGGAAAGCTCGCCTTTTCGATTGCAAGGCCTTTAGCTTTAGCTTCTGTTTCTGTCACACCAACCCATGCCACTTCCGGGTCGGTATAGGCGACTGACGGAATCACTGAGGCAACAAACTCAACCTTCTCCCCCGCAATCACTTCTGCCGCTACTTTGGCTTCATGCGTTGCTTTGTGTGCCAACATCGGCTGACCGACAATGTCACCAATTGCGAAGATATGCGGCACATTGGTGCGCATTTGTTTATCTACCGCAATAAAGCCGTAATCATCTACCGCCACACCTGCATTTTCCGCACCGATATTTTTACCGTTTGGTCTGCGACCAATAGAAACCAACACGCGGTCGTAAATCTCTACATCTTTGGGTGCATCAGCGTTGCCATTGACCCCTTCAAAGGTCACATGAATACCCTCTTTTTTAGGTTCCATGCTCGCCACTTTGGTATTAAGCATAATGGCTTCGAAGCGCTTTTCCATACGCTTTTGTAACGGACGCACTAAATCACGGTCGCAGCCTTGAATCAGGCCATCGGTAAATTCAACCACACTTACTTTTGTGCCCAAAGCATCGTAAACCGTACCCATTTCAAGGCCAATGATGCCGCCACCAATCACTAGCATGCGCTTAGGCACATCGGCCAAGGCTAATGCACCGGTAGAATCCATAATACGTTCATCTGCAACCACTCCAGGGAACTTGGTGGCTTGTGAGCCTGCCGCGATGATTGCGTTTTCAAAACCTACCGTAGTCACTTTACCGTCAGCTGCCGTGACTGTAATTTGATTAGAACTGGTAAACTTACCTACGCCTTGCACCACGGTCACGCCGCGTTGTTTTGCCATTGCGGCCAAACCACCTGTCAGCTTGCCTACCACATCATTGGCTTTCCAATGACGTAACTGGTCTAAATCAATTTTTGGCGCACCAAAGCTTACGCCGTGATGACTGGATTCTTCAGCTTCAGTGATGACTTTTGCTGTGTGCAATAATGCTTTAGATGGAATACAGCCTACATTAAGGCAAACGCCGCCCAATGTTGAGTAACGCTCAATCAGCACCACTTGCTTGCCCAAGTCTGCCGCACGGAAAGCCGCGGTGTAACCACCAGGGCCGCTGCCGAGCACGACCACTTGTGTGCTAATGTCACTGTTACCAACAACTGCCGCTGGAGTAGGCACAAGGGCAACTGGCGCCACAGCTGGAGCAGACACTTCCGCTTTAGCTGGTGTGGCAGTAACTGACGCCTCAGCTTCTACTAACAAAATGAGTGAGCCCTTTGCTACTTTATCGCCCACTTTCACTTTTACTTCTTTGACCGTACCCGCGTGTGATGATGGAATATCCATTGAGGCTTTGTCAGACTCTACTGTAATCAATAAGTCTTCTTTAGCAATCATGTCACCAACTTTAACCAGCACCTCAATCACATCGACACTATCGAAGTTGCCAATATCAGGTACCAATACTTCAACTAAATTACTCATGCACACCCTTTGCTTAAACTTTGGTTATTTTGTGTGATTTTAACATTAAACCTTCTACTTTCATGCCTACAAACATGCATAGCCAATACAACGCGCAAACAATTTGTATTACGTGCAGCTGATGAATAAGGGTAAGCAGATAACAGAAATGTTGTTACAACATTGATTAACTAGCCGTTACAGGCCTCGTGCGTAATGCCTATCAAAGATTTTGTACACTACCTAACACAACCAACGTCGACACCATAAGAAAGCCCCATGCAATTGTCCCTGCTGTCAGCACCGCGCCAAACATCAGCATGGTGTGACCACGATCTTTTAGCCTGAATACTGCTGGAATTCCATAGTAAATAAAACCAATGGTCGCCAAAATCGCCAAAGTTAATACTACAAGACTTAAAGCAATATCCGGAAAGATAAGAAAAGCAATCGGCGCTAACCACAGTGGCGTAGGCGCTACTGCAGCAAAAGTGAAAGAATCATGGTAGCTAGGATGAATCTCGGCGACTTCAGCTAATTGACGAACAATCATAGCCATTACCGGCACTGCCACCAACTCGACCATAAACAAAATAACCGCAGCCAGCAATAATTTAGAAGAGGACAAAATAGGCATTAAACCGCCAGCGTATTGACTACCTGCAAAATACAGAAATAAAGGCGGAATCATTGATAATGGTACAACATGCAATAAGTAAAGCCGATGCATCGATGGCTTACTTTGCATCAAATGTCGCCAGCCCTTGTTCGGAGCAAAAAACAACCAAAACAAATTCAAAAGACTCATGACGTTATCCTTTATCTACCGAACTGAAAAAATCTAGCATTAACACTAGGCAATATGTTGCAAATAAAATCCGTTCAAACGTAATGCCGATTTTTTCTTAAATATTCCCTTTAAGAAAAGCATTTAAACGAAGTATTGATAGATTTAAGCTATTTGTAAATAGCTGACAAGTTTAATCAACAAACCAATATAAAAAAGGGCGCTATTTGCGCCCTTTTAGAATACTAAAAACTACAGTAATAACCTTCGCACATCACTTAACATCATGCGCATGTGGCTAGTAAAGCGTGCACCATCTGCACCATCCACCACTCTATGGTCGTAAGATAATGACATTGGCAACATTAACCTCGGTTCAAAAGTCTTGGTTTTAATGTCATACACTGGCTGCATGCTAGAACGTGAAATGCCTAAAATCGCGACTTCCGGGCAGTTGATAATCGGCGTAAACATAGTGCCGCCGATGCCGCCCAAGCTGGATATTGTGAAACAACCGCCTTGCATCTCTTCTACTTTCAGCTTACGTTCACGGGCTTTGGTTGAAAGCTCAGCTAAATCACGCGCAATATCTAGCACGTCTTTTTGCTGCACATCTTTCACTACCGGCACAACCAAGCCATCTGGCGTGTCGCAAGCAAAGCCGATATTAAAATAATTTTTTAGAATCAAGCTATCGCCATCTGGCGAAAGTGAGGCATTGAAATTAGGGTAAGCTTTAAGCGCATTGACCGATGCTTTAATCAAAAATGCCAACATGGTGAGTTTTACACCGCGTTTTTCGGCCTCGGCCTGCATCGACTTCCTAAAGTCTTCCAAGTCCGTAATATCGGCTTCATCAAATTGCGTCACATGTGGTGCAGTGACCCAATTGCGATGTAAGTTAGCGCCTGAAAGCTTCTTAATACGTGACAACGCTTTGGTTTCAATCGCGCCAAACTGGCTAAAATCAATCACCGGCATTGGCAATGCGGCCAAGCTACTAACACCGGCGCCCATATTCAAATTGCGTGGTTTTGCCAACTAGCATAATACATAAGCCTGAACGTCACTTTGTACAATACGATTTTTAGCGCCACTTCCCTTTACATGCGCTAAATCCACACCTAACTCACGCGCAAATTTACGAATAGATGGACTGGCATGCGAAAGCTTGCCTGCCGCAACCACGACATGCTCACCCACTGGCGCAGGTTGCTGAACTGGAGCAATCGGCTTAGGTGGTTCAGGTGCAGGTCGGCTTGGTTCAGGGATCGCCACTTTAGCTATTTCAGCTACAGGTGCCGCCACCGCTGGAGTAGCTGGCTCTGCAGGAGCTTTCGCTACCGCGTCGCTAACATCCATCGTGATCATCAAAGTGCCTTGTGCGACTTTATCACCCACTTTGATTTTTACTTCTTTCACCACGCCAGAAAAAGGCGCTGGGATATCCATTGAGGCTTTGTCAGACTCAACGGTAATCAAGGAATCATCTTTAGCGATGGTGTCGCCAGCTTTAACTAAAACTTCAATAACATCAACGGAGTCAAAATTGCCAATGTCGGGGACGAATATATCTTGTACTGCCATGTGTGCGTATCCTTAAACTGTCGTTGGGTTTGGCTTGTTAGCATTTAAGTTGTATTTTTTAACCGCCTCTGCCACTTTGGCTACCGGCAATTTGCCGTCGTCACTCAAAGCTTTTAATGCGGCCACCACAACGTAATAACGATTCACTTCAAAGAAGTCACGCAAAGCTTCACGGCTATCTGAGCGGCCAAAGCCGTCAGTGCCAAGTGCGACAAACTTATTCGGTACGAAGCGTTGAATTTGCTCAGCAAAGCTCTTCATGTAGTCGGTTGAAACAACAACAGGACCTTTTGCATCTTTCAGACACTGAGCAACATAGCTGACTCTTTGCGGTTTTTCTGTGTTAAGCATATTCCAACGCTCACAATCCAAACCTTCGCGGCGTAACTCGGTAAAGCTAGGCGCACTCCATACATCAGCGGCAATGCCCCAATCTTTTTCCAGCAATTCTGCCGCAGCAATCACTTCACGCAGAATCACACCACTACCCATCAATTGAACTTGCTTACCTTCAGTTTCTTTGGCCTTTAGCTTAGATTTGCTAAAGCTATACAGCCCTTTCAGAATGCCTTGTGCACTGTCTTTTGGCATTTCCGGATGACTATAGTTCTCATTCATTAATGTAATATAGTAATACACGTCTTCTTGGTTTTGCACCATACGGCGCAAGCCTTCTTGAATAATCACCGCCAATTCATAAGCAAACGTCGGGTCGTATGAAATACAGTTAGGAATAGTCGCTGACATCAAATGACTATGGCCGTCTTCGTGTTGCAAGCCTTCACCATTTAAGGTGGTACGTCCAGCGGTTGCGCCAAGCAAGAAACCACGTGCACGCGAATCTCCAGCCATCCAGGCCAAGTCGCCAATACGTTGGAAACCAAACATTGAATAATAAATGTAAAACGGAATCATCTGCACGCCGGTCACACTGTAAGACGTAGCCGCCGCTAGCCAACTAGCAAATGAACCAGCCTCGTTGATGCCTTCTTCTAAAATTTGGCCATCTTTAGACTCTTTGTAATACATCACTTGGTCAGAATCCATCGGCTCGTACAACTGGCCTTGGCTGGCGTAGATGCCTAACTGACGGAACAAGCCCTCCATACCAAAAGTACGCGCTTCATCTGGCACAATCGGCACAATAAACTTGCCAATTTGCTTATCACGCACCAAAGTAGAAAGTATGCGCACAAACGCCATCGTGGTCGATATTTCACGCTCACCTGTAGAAACTAGCATATTTTCAAACGCTGATAACTCAGGCACTGTAAGTGCATTACCTTGTTGGCGACGTTGTGGTACAAAACCACCCATCGCGGCGCGGCGCTCAGCCATGTATTGCATTTCAGGGCTATCGTCAGCAGGTTTATAAAATGACAAGTTTTCCACTTGTTCATCTGTAATAGGCAAATCAAAGCGGTCACGGAATTTCTTCAACGACTCAATATCCATGCTCTTTTGTTGATGCGTGATATTTTGAGCTTCGCCAGCTTGCCCCATGCCATAGCCTTTAACCGTTTTGGCTAAAATTACCGTTGGCTGACCTTTGTGATTCACCGCAGCATGGTAAGCGGCAAACACTTTATGCGGATCGTGACCACCACGGTTTAAGCGCCAAATATCTTGGTCACTCATCGCTGCAACCATCTCTTTTAACTCAGGATACTTGCCAAAGAAATGCTCACGGGTATAAGCGCCACCTTTGGCTTTAAAGTTTTGATACTCACCATCCACACACTCTTCCATGCGTTTCTTCAGTAAGCCATCTTTATCCATCGCCAACAATGGATCCCAATATGAACCCCAAATGACTTTGAGTACGTTCCAGCCCGAGCCTCTAAAGTCGGACTCTAGCTCCTGAATGATCTTGCCGTTACCGCGCACAGGGCCATCCAAGCGTTGCAGATTACAGTTAATCACAAAAATCAGGTTGTCTAACTTCTCACGTGAAGCTAGTGAAATAGCACCCAATGATTCCGGCTCATCCATCTCGCCATCACCACAGAACACCCATACTTTGCGATCAGAGGTATCAGCAATACCACGATCATGAATGTATTTCAAAAAGCGTGCTTGATAAATACCTGCCAATGGCCCTAAACCCATTGAAACCGTTGGAAATTGCCAGAAATCAGGCATCAACCAAGGGTGCGGGTAACTAGGTAAACCATTGCCACCCGTTTCTTGGCGGAAATTATCCATTTTCTCTTCAGAAA
>JAURWJ010000013.1 GCA_030655015.1 Methylotenera sp.
TGCGTGAATCAGCTACAACTACGTTGTAGAAAGGAGTTTTTTTCGCGCCACCACGAGCTAAACGAATAATAACCATAATCTTTGTTCTCTTTGTGAATAATTTAAAGCAGAAAGGCGCGGATTTTACGTCATTTCTAACTAATTTGGCAAGCTATTTATCTATATTTATCTGCTAAGTGCTGATTTATTGATAAAATAAATTGCCGGTTGAATCTATCAATGCGCTTTGTAGCGCGTTGGGTCCACCAAACCCGCGGCCGCAAAGCCTTCGCGACGCAAACGGCACGAATCACACAAACCGCATGCCTCACCGTGATTATCCGCCTGATAGCATGAAACCGTCATGGCATAATCCACACCTAATTTCGTACCAAGCTGCACAATCTGTGCCTTGGTCATATCAATTAAAGGTGCATGAACCGTAATCGTTTTACCTTCCACCGCACTTTTGGTAGCTAAATTTGCCATCGTTTGAAACGCTTTTACATATTCACCACGGCAGTCAGGATACCCTGAATAGTCCAACGCATTTACACCAATGAAAATATCTTGCGACTCTAGCACTTCTGCCCAAGCTAATGCCAACGACAACATGATGGTATTACGCGCAGGCACATAAGTAATTGGAATGCCTGTCGTAGCGCTTTCAGGAACCGCTATCGCGTCATCGGTCAATGCTGAGCCGCCGAATAGAGACAAATCCAGTTGAGCGGTTTTGTGCGCAACGGCCCCCATGACTCTGGCTACATTCTTGGCCGCTTCTAATTCAGCGATATGACGCTGATGATAATCTAAACTCAAGCAATAGCACTCAAACCCCTGGCTACGTGCAAAAGCTAATACCGTGGCAGAATCTAACCCACCAGACAGCAACACAACAGCGCGCTTCTTCATTTGCCAGCCACCTCGCCCCATAATATTTTGTGTAGTTGTAATTGCATACGTACCGGGAACCTGTCTGCCAACACCCATTCGGCTAACTCAGTTGGATTCACTTGGCTATAAACAGGTGAAAATAACACCGGGCATTTCTCGGTAATTTTATAGCTCGCTAATATATCTTTTGCCCAATCATAATCAGCCCGACTACACAACACAAACTTGACTTCATCAATCGGTTTGAGATGCGCTAAATTGCCCCACAAGTTATTTTTCAACTCGCCAGAACCGGGTGTTTTTATATCCAAAATCACTGAAACACGGCTATCTACAGGGCTAATATCAATGGCGCCTCCGGTCTCAAGCGACACACTATAGCCTGCATCACACAAGGCTTTTAGCAACACATGGCAATCTTTTTGTGCAAGCGGTTCGCCGCCCGTGACGGTGACATATTGCGTACCAAACTCAGCCACTTTGGCTAGAATATCGTCAATTTCGATATTACTTCCACCGCTGAATGCGTAAGCAGTATCGCAATACACACAACGCATGGGGCAACCCGTGAGGCGCACAAACACCGTAGGCAAACCTACGCGCGTAGATTCACCTTGTAGCGAGTAAAAGATTTCGTGGATTTTAAGTTTCATTTGATATTTTGCGCAGTATAAAAAAATAGCGCCAACTTGTATTGGCGCTATTTTAACTTAAAAACATGCGCTAGTTTAAGCCTGCGCCAAGCTTAAGTTAATGTTCTCTGATAGATTACCTAATTGCTTCTAATGCTTTTAAACGTTTCTGCGCGGTTGGCGTGACGTCACTATTAGGGAATTTAGCAATTAAATCACGCAACGTTTTTTTAGCTCCCGGCACCAAACCCAATTGAATTTGGCTATTGGCCATACTCAACATAGCATCAGGCACTAATGGACTTTCAGCATGCGTATCCAATAATTTTTGTTGTGTAGCAATAGCAGATTTATAATTCTTCAATGCGAATTGCGAATAACCCAATCCATAAATAGCATCAGCCGCAAACGCGCTATTGGGGTAATCCTTTACAAATTTGTCATAGGCATTAAAAGCCTCTTTATGTTTGGATTCTTTTGACAAACCATTGGCAAGTTCTAACAATTGATATTCTTGCGAATTTTTATCCACCGTCGCAGGCGCCGCCGCCACTAAGACAGGTTGTGCCGCCACCGCTACGGGTGCCGCTTCTAATTGACGCAAACGCGCATCGATGTCGGTATATAAATCTTTTTGACGCTGTTGCGTAGCATCCACATTGTGGTTTGCCAGCTCTAGCTCGCCTTTTAATCTCGCATTGTCTTGCTTCAAAGCCTCAATTTGGGCTTGCATGTCTGCAAAGCCGTTTTTTACAATAGCCTCGAGTGCACTCAAACGTCGGTTCAACTCGGCCTGCATTGCTTGTGATGCCTGACTCTGGCTTTGCATGTTTTTTTCAAGCTCCAGTATTTTCTTACGCGCCTCAGTGTCATCAAACAACGCCGCATGACTACTTACAGAAAATAATTGTGCCGTTAAAATTAAACCAGCCAGAATCAGTTTTTTCATCATTTTATTTTTACAGCCTCAATTACTCGTTTGCGTAAGCAATATCTACACGGCGATTTGCTTGATGGCAATTTTCATCAGCACAATTCGGAGTCGCTTTTTCTTCACCAAAGCTTACGGTTTCAATTTGCTTATCTTGCACGCCAAGCAGGTTAAATGATTTTTTAACTGAAACGGAGCGACGTTGACCTAATGACAAGTTATATTCACGTGTACCACGCTCATCGGCATTGCCTTGCAAAATCAATTTCGCATTGCTATTGGCAACCAAATATTTTGCATGTGCTTCAATTAATGGGCGGAACTCCGCTTTAACGGCATCGCTATCAAAATCAAAGTAAATGTTACGTTTTGATAAAATATTGTTAGGATCATTTAGCGGATTACTGCCATTATTTGCACTGCTATCAATGACCACTTCTTTAACACCTGAAGTATCTGCACTGCCACCAGGTTGCGTAACGCTTGATGAACTCGGACTCTTATCCTCCACACCAGCCGGCTTATCTACCATCGGCGTGCTTTTACACGCAGATAGCAATACAGCAAGTACCAAACTACCTACTAGTTTTTTATTAAACATTCCCTTGTTCATCGTCGTTCTCCTTTTAAAAAGTTTAGTTTACTACGGTCAATCATACATCTAATTCAATAATGGTCCCCATGCGGGCTCTCGCACATCACCACCAGACTCACTCAAACGCTGCTTCACACGGCCATCTGACGACACTGCCGCCAAGGCGCCACGCCCACCTACGCGAGTTGCATATAGTAACACACGACCGTTGGGTGCAAAACTTGGTGACTCATCTAGCCCGCCTTCGCTCAGCAATTGCACTTGGCCATTAGTTAAATCTTGCAATGCCACGCGGTATTTTCCGCCATCGTTGCGTATCATTGCTAATGATTTCCCATCTGGGGAGAAACGTGGACTTAAATTACCTGCGCCCTCAAAAGTAACGCGTTGCGCCTCACCACCCATGGAAGATACTTTATAAATTTGCGGGCGACCGCCACGGTCTGAACTAAAGTAAATCCATTTTGCATCGGGTGACCAAGTCGGCTCGGTATCAATTGCGCTACTCTTAGTAAGCTGCTTAAGTCCCGTACCGTTGGCATTGATCATGTAAACCTGAGAATTGGCAGCATGTGTAAGTACAATCGCTAACTTAGTGCCATCGGGTGACCATGCTGGTGCGCTGTTGTTGCCCTTAAAATTAGCCAGTGTCAACCGTTGACCAGTCATGAGTGACTGCACAAAAATAATCGGCTTTTTCTTTTCAAACGAGACATAGGCAATTTTGCTACCATCTGGCGACCAAGCCGGCGAAATAATCGGCTCGTTAGATGACACCACCGTTTGTGGATTTTCGCCATCAGCATCTGCCACCTGCAAACTATAACGCCCTTTAGACTTATTGATATAAGCAATACGGCTCGCAAAAATACCCGCTTCACCTGTGAGTTTTTGATAAATGACATCGGCAATTTTATGTGCGGTCATTCTTAATTGATTTGGAGCGATGTTATATTCCATGCCCGCAAGTTGCGTTTGCTTCAACACATCAGCTAACTTAAAACTTACTTTTAAGCGATTACCTGACAGCGCCTCCACACTACCCACTACCAAAGCCTGTGCTTGTAACGCTGCCCATTCTGCGTATTTAACTTGGTTAATATCCGTGGGGCGATTAACGACACCACCGGTTTCCAACACGCGGAACAAACCACTTCGGCGCAAATCGGCACCAATAATGTTACCCACTTGCGCGGCATTGCCAGATTGACCAACTACCGAGGTGCCAAAAGGAACCACGGCAATAGGGATTTGCTGTGCACTACCGCCGCTGATTTCAATTTCTAAGGCGGCATTTGCGGGTGAAATCACCAGTGACGTGAGTAATGAAATAACAAAAAATAAGACTGGTCGTAATTTATTCAGCAGGTTATTCATAAGTGACTTGATGTCTTTACATGAGTTTTAAATTTACAAAGATTGAGTGAATTTTACTGAAAACTCACATTTATGCCATAGTAATTACATTTAATTACAAATCAAATGGCAAGCCAAAAACCACTCGCTTTGAGTCATAAATTTAATCGTTAGGGCGAAATGTTAGCTTTAAGTTCCTAAATTGCGAAAACAATGAGGCCTCAGTCGGCACTGGCAACGGCTCCGAAGCCCTGATGGCGCGCTCTACTGCATCATCGCAGGCGGTATTACCACTCGACTTAACCAGCTTAGGGTTGCCCGTTAATTCGCCAGTTGGGAGTAAGCCGATTTCAAATTTTAGTTCTGGATTACCATCACCGCATAGGGTTTTATTCACATTACCCCGAATTTTTGCCTGGATTTTATTAGTGAACTCGCCGATTGCACCCGCATTAACTGTAACTTTGGCTGCAAGATTTTTTTGATCGCCATCAGCTTTCGCATCATTTAAGGCATCTTGTTGTGCTTTTTTTAACGCGTCTGCAGAGGTCTTTTTATCTTGCAAATCTTCCTGCCGCATGGCCTCCATCATTTTTGCGCGCATATCATCTGGCTTTTTTACTTCTTTTGGAATTTCTTTTTTGACGGGTTTTTCAACTGGCTTTTTCTTAATCACAATGTCTACTGGTGCTTTTGGCTCAGGCTCAACAACTGGCTCAGGCACCTCTTTAACTATGGGCTTTGGCTCAACCAGCTTCTCTGGCGGGGGCAAAGGCTTTTGCACACTGTCTACAGGCAAACTATTCCACAATTCAACTTCAGCAATGCTGACGGGATGCGTCGTTTTCCAATTAAATGAAATCAACAATGCACCCAAAAGCAGAACATGCACACTCACAGAAAGTACGCCCGCTTTTAATGAGTCTGAATTTTCGCGTTGTCTTAGCATTTATCTTAAAAACCGGTTTTGAATTAAACCCTTATGGTGCAGACTTTAATAATAGTCCGACCTTATCCACTTTATTGCGCTTTAATAAATCCATCACGCCAATCACATCTTCATATTTTACGTTTTTATCAGCAGCAATCACTACAGAACGCGCGGGGGATTTAGCTAACATTGCGCGCACATCTAACAGTAATTCATCGCGCTGTAAGCTTTTAGCATCCAATTCAATGTTGCCATTTTTTTTAACGGTAAGCACGATAGGCGGCAACTGCGGTTGTTTCAACACCCCCTGCCCCGCGCTCGGTAAATCCACCACTCCGGGATTAGTCATTGGCGCTGTCACCATAAAAATAACCAACAATACCAATGTAACGTCGATATAAGGCACGACGTTAATCTGGTTCATCAGGCGGCGTTTACGAGTACGTGACATCGCGTTCTGCCTTCAGGGTGTTTCTATCAATGTAAATTTCTAAGTCAAACAAGGCGCGAATAAAAAATTGCGACGCGGCATATGTTTGATATGTAAGGAGTAATTTTTTGTGAGTAACACAGTATGGCGACGAAAGTTGCATTGATAGAAATACCCTTATGACTTACGTTGCAAAATGTTGGTAAACTCTTCCATAAAGCTTTCATAGCGTACGGAAAGCCTATCGACCGAACTCGCAAAACGATTATAGGCAATCACCGCTGGAATCGCCGCAAATAAGCCAATAGCGGTGGCGACTAAAGCCTCGGCAATGCCAGGCGCCACTTGGCTTAGTGTTGCTTGCGCTACGTTAGATAAGCCTCTAAACGCATTCATGATGCCCCACACCGTACCAAACAAGCCAATGTACGGACTTACCGAGCCAACTGACGCTAAAAATGGCAAGTGTGCGTCCAGCTCATCCATTTCTCGGTTGAAAGTCGCGCGCATGGCGCGACGTGCACCTTCCATCACATCAGATACTTCCATCCTAACTTGCTGCTTGTGACGTGCATACTCCTTAAACCCCGCTTCAAATATGCTGGCCATGCCTTGTGGTTTACGCCGATTTGCGGCAATGCCATCGTACAATTTATTTAAATCGCCACCGGTCCAAAAGGTGTTTTCAAAATCTTCCGCATCACGCTCAGCGCGCTTGATAGTGGCTACTTTAATAAAAATGTACCACCATGAAAACAAAGAGGTGATGATTAAAATCAGCATCACCAGTTGCACGGGCAGGCTTGCACCCACAATCAACGTAAAAAAAGACATATCACTGCTTGCGTTCATAACTTCTCCACTTTTGATTACTGCACGACAATTTCAGACGGCATCATTATTTTCAGTGCATTAAACTTTATACTGCGCTTATAAACAGCTCTATTTATATTTCCAGCGCACCAAATTTAATTGTGCTCAGATTTTTGCAACATCGCTTCTTTAATATTAGGCGGAATCCCCACCGGCTTAAAGGTCGCCGCATTTACAAAAGCTGCCTTCACATGTGCGCTAATTAGCAGTACGCCATTACGCGTAATGGTTTGCGCTAATTCAATACTGCCATGCCCGATTTTAACGACATCGCAATGTATTTCAAGTAGATCATTAAAATACGCAGGGCTTTTAAACGCAATGGATAAGCTGTGTACCACAATAATGACACCTAGCGACTCTTTAACTTTCGTTTGCTCAAAACCCAAAGCACGCAACCATTCAGTCCGCGCGCGCTCCATAAAGTTCAGGTAATTTGAGTGATAGACCACACCACCTGCATCGGTGTCTTCGTAATAGACACGGATAGGCCAGTTAAACTGGTCTAAAGACATAGATTCAACCCTGCCACAACTCGCCACTTGCCAAAGTTTTAGGAATAGGCAAGCCAAAATGCTGATACGATTGGCTGGTTGCCACTCGTCCGCGTGGGGTGCGCATCAAGTAACCTTGCTGAATTAAGTACGGCTCCAGCACGTCTTCGATGGTGTCGCGCTCTTCGCCAATGGCTGCGGCTAGATTATCTAAACCAACGGGCCCACCGCCAAATTTTTCCAGCACTGCAAGTAGCAATTTTCTATCCATCACATCAAAGCCCAAACTATCAACATCCAGCATTTTAAGCGCAGCATCGGCAATCTCAGCACTGACTCTTCCATCAGCTTTCACTTGAGCGTAGTCGCGCACGCGACGCAATAATCGGTTAGCAATACGCGGGGTACCGCGTGAGCGCCTTGCGATTTCGAGTGCGCCGGTATCTACCATCTCTACTTCCAGCAGCCCTGCAGAGCGTTGCACAATACGACCAAGCTCTTCCGATGTATAAAATTCCAGGCGCGACACAATGCCAAAACGGTCACGTAATGGGTTGGTCAGCATGCCGGCTCTCGTGGTGGCTCCTACTAAGGTAAAAGGCGGCAAATCTAGGCGCACACTGCGTGCAGCAGGCCCTTCGCCTATCATGATATCTAGGCGGTAATCTTCCATCGCGGGGTATAAAATCTCTTCAACCACGGGGGATAGCCGATGGATTTCATCAATAAACAGGACATCATTCGGCTCAAGGTTAGTGAGTAACGCGGCTAAATCACCCGCGCGTTCTAACACCGGGCCTGAAGTCTGGCGCATATTCACGCCCATTTCTTTGGCAATAATATGCGCTAAGGTAGTTTTACCTAATCCAGGTGGGCCGAATAGCAATACATGATCCAGCGCCTCGTTACGGCCACGTGCGGCGTTGATGAAAATTTCCAGCTGCGCGCGTGCTTTTTCCTGCCCGATATATTCATCCAGCACTTTAGGGCGAAGCGCGCGCTCCAATGCTTCCTCTTGCGGACTGACGCTATCAGGCGCAATTAAACGATCCGTTTCTATCATAAACCTTCATCCAACTTCTTATTTTGTAACGCGACCCAATGGGTAATGAGCGTCAAGCCAACCGCTAACAATGTTGGCCCTAAAAAAATACCGATAAACCCAAAAGCCAGCGCGCCGCCTAGCACACCCAGCACTACTAACAATAATGGTAAGTGAGAAGAGTGGCTAATTAAAATCGGTTTGACTAAATTATCGACACTGCTAATTGCCAGCAAGCCATAAACCGCCAAGAAAATGGCCCAGCCATGGTCACCATGATTATAAAGCCAAAGTGCGGCACCCCCCCAAACCAGTGGCGGGCCAACTGGAACCACCGATAGGAAAAAAGTGGCTAACGCCAACAACAGTGGCAGCGGCGCACCTGCAAGCCAAAAACCAAATAACGCTACGCTAGCCTGCGCCAACGCCGTGCCAAAAATGCCTAACATCACTCCTTTAACGGTATTGCAAGAGAGCTGTAGCATTTCTTCTCCCAGCTCTCCGCCTAACCTGCGCAAAATTGCTACAACAATTTTAGCTAGGTAGGCCCCGTCACGATAGAAAAAGAAGGCAACAAATACTACCAGCAATAATTGCAAGAAACCACCCATGACTAACTGCACACCATCCAGCATAAACTTGCGCATAGGCTCTGAATACTGGCTGAGCAACCGCATCAATTCTTCATGGCTAACAGCGGCACGCTGCCAAAACTCAGCCAACTGATCACCAACCAAGGGTAAGTTTTTTATCCATTCTGGCGCAATGGGTTGCAAATTCTGCAAGGTGGTTTGTGCTTCATCCAGCAAAATTGTGGCTGAATCTGCAAGATTCGTCACAAGATACGCCATAGGTAATATCAAAGCGACTAACAGCAGCAGCGTCATGGTGATGGCGGCTAAAGTATCTCGGCCGCCCAATAGCCGCCATACACGTTGGTAAAGCGGCCAGGTAAATATGCAAATAACGGCTGCAAAAAGCACCGCTGCCATAAATGGGTATAGTACAAAAATACAACCAATAATCAGTAATGCAATTAAGGCAATACGCGATATTTGGTTGGTGTTAATCATGATTTTCTACGCCTTTGACAATAACTTTAGTGCCTGACGAATACCATCAGCCACCATGACATCCGATGGCAACTGTTTCACTGCGGCCAGCGCTTCACGCTCATTGTAACCTAATGCCAATAGCGCATTAAGCACATCGCTACTGGCAGATTTTGGCTGGTTTGCATTCATCGCAGCCACACCATCAATCGTGAATTTATCTTTTAATTCTAGCAATAAACGTTCAGCAGTTTTTTTACCTACGCCAGGCACACGCGTGAGCATGGTAGTCTCTTGCAAGGCAACCGCCTGCACTAATTCATCAAGTGATAAACCGCTTAATATAGAAAGTGCAGATTTGGCACCAATACCATTGACTTTCAGCAATTGTCTAAAGGTGGCGCGCTCCTGATGACTACCAAAGCCATATAGCAGCTGGGCGTCTTCACGCACCACAAAATGCGTCAACATCACTACTTTTTCGCCTACAGCGGGCAAATTATAAAAAGTGCTCATCGGCACTTCGCATTCATAACCCACACCGTTGCAGTCTATTAAAACTAAAGGCGGGGTTTTTTCAAGTAGCGTTCCGTTTAGGCGACCAATCATTGCGACTTCCATAATAAGATAATGACTAACAATAGCGCATGACTTAACATACTGGCAAGCGTCCACTTGATTGCGGGTAAT
>JAURWJ010000019.1 GCA_030655015.1 Methylotenera sp.
ATTAAGCCGGCCATCTTAGGTTTAATATGGTCCACCAATACGCCCATTACAATACGCAACAATGCGCCTGCCAGTACCGGTGTTGCTACCATCAAACCTTTTTGCGTTGATGTAAGTTGTAAATCAGTGGCCATTTGCACGGCCAGTGGGCCAAGCAACACCCACACCATAAAACTTAAATCAAAATATAAAAATGCCGAGAGTAACGTTGGTGTGTGGCCGGCTTTCCAAAAACTGCTTTTCATTGTGATTACCTTAAAAATGATACGAATTCAATTTGAGCACCTGTGGTGCAGGGTTCTACACCGTAATGGTTTCAAACTCTTTATGGTTTTCGCGGTTTTTAACGCGCTCACCCCAAGGCTCCACCGCGCCTTGTAAAGCATATAGCAGGCGCTCATAAGCCGCTTTACGGCCTTCAAAGTCTTCCAGTATGCGTTGTTTTACGTATTCCAAACCCACACGCTCAATCCAATGCACAGTGCGGTCTAAGTAGCGTGCTTCTTCGCGATAAATTTGAATAAATGCACCTGAATATTCCAGTACTTCGTCATGGCTTTTAACTTTACATAGAAACTGAGCAGCTTCGGTTTTTATACCGCCGTTACCGCCTACATAAATTTCCCAGCCAGAATCCACGCCGATAATGCCAACATCTTTAATGCCAGACTCTGCGCAGTTACGCGGACAACCTGAGACTGCAAACTTCACCTTATGCGGCGCCCACATGTGATCAAAGGCTTTTTCAATGTCGATGCCCATTTGCGTAGAATTTTGCGTACCGAAGCGACAGAATTCCGAGCCCACACAAGTTTTTACGGTACGAATTCCTTTGGCATAAGCATAGCCTGATGGCATGTCGAGATCTTTCCACATGCCGACTAAGTCTTCTTTTTTCACCCCCAGTAAATCGATACGCTGACCACCGGTGACTTTCACCATCGGCACGGCATATTTATCAGCCACATCGGCAATTTTGCGTAGTTGGTTTGGCGTAGTGACGCCGCCGTACATACGTGGAATAACTGAGTAAGTGCCGTCTTTTTGAATATTGGCGTGTACGCGTTCGTTGATAAAACGTGATTGCGGATCATCCACCGCCTCATGTGGCCAAGTTGAAAGTAAATAATAATTAAGCGCTGGTCGGCAAGTTGCACAGCCATTAGGTGTGCGCCACCCCATGCCTTTCATGGCATCTGGGATATTCAGGTATTTATGGGTACGGATTTCTGCGCGCACTTCTTCATGGTTTTTATCCGAGCAACCGCATATCGCTTTGCTGGTAGATGGCGGCGCGTAACCACCGCCCAAAGTCGACGCTAAAATTTGCTCAACCAAGCCAACGCATGAACCGCAACTTGAACCCGCTTTGGTTTGCTTTTTCACATCATCAATCGTGAATAAGCCATGATCTTGAATCGCTTTTACAATCGTACCTTTACACACGCCATTGCAACCACATACCTCCATTTCGTCGGTCATGGCAGCTGCTTTGTTCTGCCCAGCATGGCCAGTATTACCGAGTGAATCTTGCCCAAACATCAACGAATCGCGAATCTCGTGAATCGCTTTTCCGTCTCTTAACATTTGAAAATACCACGAACCATCCGCGGTATCCCCATAAAGCACGCCGCCAATGATTTTGTCATTTTTGATAACGAGCTTTTTGTAAACCCCGCCAACTGCATCGTGCAAAACAATTTCTTCGCGCCCATCATCAGCGCTTTCGCTACCCGCAAAGTCACCCGCGCTAAATAAATCAATACCAGTGACTTTTAACTTAGTAGAAGTGACCGAGCCTTTATATAATCCAATACCAAAATTGGCTAGATGGGTTGCGCATACTTTAGCCATTTCAAATAGTGGGGCTACTAAGCCATATGAAATACCACGGTGCGCTACGCATTCACCCACAGCGTAAACACGCGGGTCGTAGGTTTGCATGGTGTCGTTCACCACAATACCTTTGTTGCAGTAAATACCAGCAGACTCTGCAAGCGCAAAGTTCGGGCGTATGCCTACTGCCATCACCACTAAGTCAGCTGGGATCTCTAAACCATCGGTGAAACGTGCGGTTTTGACACGGCCATTGCTATCACCTATCAATAGCTCGGTATTTTTTTTCAGTAAAAAGTTAAGGCCTTTTGCTTCCAGGTTTTTTTGTAGCATTTTGCCGGCGGTTTTATCGAGCTGCTTTTCTAATAGCCACTCGTTTTTATGTACCACGGTGACTTCCATACCCTGAATTTTGAGGCCATTTGCCGCTTCTAAACCCAGCAAGCCACCGCCAATCACTACCGCATGTTTGTGTACCTTTGCGGCGGCTATCATGTCATTGGTATCTTTAATATCTCGATAACCAATGACACCCTCTAAATCTTTACCAGGGATAGGCAACATGAATGGTTTAGAGCCTGTAGCTAACAATAATCTATCGTACTCAGCACTGGTACCGTCTTCTGCAACCACCACACGGTTTTTACGATCAATTTTATTGATGCGCGCACTGGTACGTAGCGTAATGTTGTGCTCTGCATACCATTCACGCGTATTTAAAATGATGTCATCAATGGTTTGCTCATTCGCCAATACGGGCGACAGCATAATACGATTGTAGTTGGGGTAGGGTTCATCACCGAACACGGTGATGTCGTAAATGTCAGGTGCTATTTTTAGAAGCTCTTCAACAGTGCGCATACCCGCCATGCCGTTACCTACCACTACTAATTTCATTTTTTGCATATTTCCACCATCTTTGTAATCTAAATTGATGTTCGTCCTACTTAATACACAATAAGCAAACTATGTGCCAATGATCTTTGATGCTTGAAAATTTATAAAATACAATGAGTTAACATGATGAAGTATTTTTTTTACGATTTACTAAGCTCTTAAAGTGTGCTGACGCACCAAAATGGAAGACCGTAATGGTGCGTTTTATATCGTGCTAAATAACCCTATATTTTATAGGGTTAAAAGGTGCTAAAACGTATACATCGCCGTTAGCCAAAGTTTGTCGGTATCGCGAATACGATTACGATTGCCAGCAGCGTTATTAGCTACATTGGGTGTTGGCGCGTAATGGTCATCTTCGGTAAATTTACCGTATTCAAGTTTTGCCATGATGTTTTTGCTGTAGCTGTATGCCGCAGCCACATTCCACTCTTTACCATATTTATCGCCATTGGTTTTTGTACCGCCACCAACGGTATTGAAATCTTCATCGGCATTGATGAAGTGGTAATCAGCAAAGAATAGAAAATCGTTATATTTGTAGGTTGCAGTGACAAACGTGTCTTTAATCCCTGATCTTGGTGTTGCCAGGAATTTATCTACCCAGCCTTGGAACAAGTGGTTAGTACCATACGGCGTTTGGAATGCGTATTTATTATCATTGCTGGATAATAATTCCTGATCTACACGGAAGTTGAAATTATCAAAACCCAAGCCGCCGCCTACTCTATAGTAGTGCGCGTCAATACGCTTGTCGCCATCAGCGTAATCGCTTTGTTTGGCGTATTCAGCCGTATAGTGCGCTCTAAAATTAGGATTGAATGGATGTGTGCCATCTAAACGCAAGCCTAGCGTTTTGTTAGATTGGTCAGCATCAATGTTATTTTTTGTCCCATTATTGAGTTTGGCCGCGCCAAACCATGCGTTACCAAAACCTAAATTGTCCACATTAGACAAATAACCATAACCTACGACAGATTCAGTAGGTGATATGCGGTATTTAACATTGGCAATTTCTAAATTTCCATCACGTTGCTCACTTGTAATTTGCGTGATTTTCTCAAAATGCGCGGCAAAAATTTCGGTGTCAGGCAGGCTTTTATTTAACACTGAAACGCCATCAAATACTTGCATCACTTGCCTGAAGCCAATATCACCAATAAAGCGCACATTGTCTAAGTTGACTTGTTGGCGACCCAAACGAAAGCGGGTATTTTTGAGACCAGTCCAGTCGACATATAATTGATTTATGCCTGTGTAAGTGGGGTCAATCACTTTTGCATATTCAATCGTTCTATTTTGGTTTGATGCGCCATTAACGAGTATGTTGTTAGTGCTGTCGTTAAAGTTATCCATCAGTTTTGTTACATCAATCAATTGTGCAGCAAAACTAAAGTTATGATATGGCGCGGTTTGCCAGCCAATCAAACTGCGAAGCGTCAACGCTTCAGCATCTTTCAATTCTTTTGTAGCGGTGGGATTGGCTACGCCATTTGCAAAAGTACCTGGCTGCAGGCCATCTTGACTGACGTTTTCGTAGCGCAATCTAAAGCTGGTTAAGTTCTTGCCCTCTTTAACAGCATCCATAAAAGTATATTCAGCTTCCGGCGCTTCTTCTGCCAAGGCTGATTGCGCCATGCTCGCAAAGGCTAGCGCTGTACAAGCTATGACTAAATTAAGCTTAAATGTTGTATTGGGTTTCATGATTGATTCCTTTATAGTTGTAAAAATAATTATGGTAAAAATGATTTTTGTAAGCGGCTTTAAGCGGCTTTTTGGGCATGGCGCTCATATAAAAAGCGCAACACTTCGCTACGTAAATGGTTGTAATCTTTATTTTCCGCAAGATCTAAACGCACTCTTGGCCGCGGTAAATTCACCTCTAAAATCTCGCCAATCCCAGCGGATGGACCGTTGGTCATCATTATCACGCGGTCTGACAGTAAAATTGACTCATCTACATCGTGCGTGACCATGATTGCGGTACAGCCGGATTTCGCCATGATTTTCATCAGCTCATCTTGCAGATTAGCGCGGGTTAACGCATCTAATGCGCCAAAGGGCTCATCTAATAACAACACTTTGGGTTCCATGGCTAAAGCGCGCGCAATGCCAACGCGCTGCTTCATGCCACCTGAAATTTCATTAGGGCGCTTATCCGCCGAGTGCGACAACCCCACCAGTTCTATTGCCGCATGTGTGCGTGTTTCGAGTTGCGCTTTAGATTCTCTTGATTTTGAACTGGCACCAAACACGCGTTCTACCGCTAAGTAAACGTTTTCATAACAAGTGAGCCAAGGCAGTAATGAGTGATTTTGAAAAACAACCGCACGCTCAGGTCCTGGGCCGGCTATTTCTCTGCCAGCACAAAACAGTAGCCCTTCAGTTGGTTGCAATAAACCTGAGACCAAGTTCAACAACGTAGATTTACCACAACCTGAGTGGCCAATAATTGAAACAAATTCACCTTCTCTGATGCTTAGGTTAATGTTGTTAAGTGCGTTGAATGTGCCTTTTTTAGTAGTGAATGTCATATCGACATTTTCGAGCTGCACATATTTCTCAGCGTTTGCTTTTTCTACTTTTTCCATGATAATTCCTTATAGGATACTGCGTTATTGACCGTAAATTATTCGTAGCTAAACCGTTTAGCAATTTGTGTGAGTGCCAGTTCTAACAGCAAACCCACAAAACCCACCACAAAAATCGCGATAATGATGTGTTCTACATTCAGGTTGTTCCACTCATCCCACACCCAAAAGCCAATGCCAACGCCGCCGGTGAGCATTTCTGCCGCCACGATCACTAACCACGCCACGCCGATAGAAAGGCGTACACCTGTCATCATGTAAGGCAATGCAAACGGAAATAGTATTTTCGTCACAATTTTCCACTCGCTCAAATTCAGCACCTTGGCCACATTCATATAATCTTGCGGCACTTTGCTAACACCTACGGCAGTGTTGATAATCATCGGCCATACAGCTGAGATAAAGATCACCCAAATTGCCGCAGGGTTTGCTGCTTGAAACACCAGCAGACCAATAGGTAGCCAAGCCAGCGGCGACACTGGACGTAATAAGCTAATGACTGGCGCGGTCATGCGCGCGGCAAATTTAAACCGGCCAATAATGAATCCCATTGGAATGCCGATCAACGCAGCTAAGCTAAATCCCAAGGCTACGCGTTGCAATGAAGCCAAAATGTTCCAACCCACGCCCATGTCGTTTGGACCATGGTCGTAGAAGGGATCGCTGAATAGCTGAAGGGCGGAGTACCATGTTTTGAGCGGCCCAGGCAGGTTTGGTGATTGATATGAAATCACGGCCCAAATTGCAAGTAACAGCAAGATGCCAAAAACAGGCGGTAGCAGCCATTTAAAAAACTGATAAGTTTTAATACTCAGGTTGTTTAGTT
Organism: Methylotenera sp.; assembly: GCA_030655015.1. Lineage (GTDB taxonomy): Bacteria > Pseudomonadota > Gammaproteobacteria > Burkholderiales > Methylophilaceae > Methylotenera. The sequence goes on from JAURWJ010000019.1 coordinate 6,151, forward strand.
TTAAATGACTTGATTGGGTTTTGGTCATCTCCGCTACGTTCTCAATCGCTTCATTTTTGTTTTCAGTCATTGCAACTCCTTTACTCACAATCGTATCTTTGCTTTGCATGATGCTTTTTAAGCTCTCTTTACTGATGCTGATCGCGCTCATAAATGTTCCTTTTAATCTTTACAGTTTAGATATTCCCTCCCCCTTTTTAGGGAGAGGGTTAGGGTGGGGGTGTAATCGTGGTATGTTGCCACTCTACCCCCATCCCCATTCGACAAGCTCATGGCAGGCCGAGCTTCCCCCTGAATGGGGAAGGAGCGCTAGGCTTTTATCTTGAATCCAGCCGCATAAGCTGCCGGGTTTTTGCCATCCCAAACCACGCCGTCTATCAGCTTGCTACTGCGCATCACATCTTTAGGCACACTAATGCCGAGTTGTGATGCCGCTTCTGAGTACAGTTTCACTTGATTTACTTTGATCGCAATGGCTAAGTAGTCAGGGTCTGATTTGAGCAAGCCCCAACGTTTATGTTGGGTTAAGAACCACATGCCATCGGATAAGTACGGAAAGTTAACTTTTCCATCACTAAAAAACTTCATGAAATTAGGATCTTTCCATTTTTTGCCGATGCCATTGTCGTAATCACCAATAAAGCGACCTGCAATCACATCTTCAGGAGCATTCACGTAAGCTTTACCAGAAATCAGTTTGGCTACCTTGGCGCGATTTTCAGTCGCCTCAATGTATCGGCACGCATCCAGAATCGCCATAATCATGGCACGCGAGGTATTTGGATTTTTTGCCACGAACTCTGCCGTGGTGCCTAATACTTTTTCAGGGTGATCAACCCAAATATCTTGTGATGTCGCCACACTGAAACCTACCTTGTCGTAAATCGCACGTGCATTCCAAGGCTCACCCACACAGTAACCATCCATATTGCCTATGCGCATGTTGGCGACCATCTGTGGTGGTGGCACTACAATGTTTTTAACATCTTTAACTGGGTCAATACCATTAGCCGCAAGCCAATAATTTAGCCACATGGCGTGTGTGCCAGTAGGGAATGTCTGTGCAAAGGTGTAATCGCGATTTTCGTTATCGAGTAAGCGTTTTAAGCTTCTGCCGTCTTTAACGCCTTTTTCTTTGAGTTGGTTAGATAACGTAATGCCTTGGCCGTTATGGTTTAAATTCATCAATACCGCCATGTCTTTTTGTTTGCCGCCTACACCTAACTGCACGCCATACACCAAGCCGTACAACACATGAGCTGCATGTAATTCACCATTCACTACTTTATCGCGCACGGCCGCCCATGACGCTTCTTTTGAAGGGATGATTTTGATCCCGTACTTTTTATCAAAACCCATTTCAGCAGCCACAGCAATAGGTGCGCAGTCAGTCAATGGAATAAAGCCAATTTTTACTTCGGTAATTTCTGGCGCATCGGAGCCCGCTGCCCACGCGTTGGTTTTAATTGCAGTCGGTACCAGCCCCATTAGCGTAGCCGCACCAAAGGCACCCGCCGCAGTGTTGCGAAAAAAATCGCGACGGCTAGTGTCAACTATGTTGGTTACAGCATTTTTAATGTTTTTATCGGATGTATTGTCGTTATTGCTCATGTTTATCTCCTTAAAATAAATCAAACTTTCTAAAAATTTGTTACCTTAAAACTTGAAATCTAATCATTTTGGCCAACAAAAAAGGCGTCTGATAAGAAGCTAATTTCCGATTAAAGAAATTAGTGCTTACCAAGACGCCTTTGTCTTGACCTACTTTATGCGAGCCTGCTTTGGCTCTATTTTGTTGCTAACACTGCATAAAAGCCCATCGTTGGATTTTTATGCCATACCGCAAATTTCTATTTACTTTGTTAAAGCAACAACGCTGCTGCTTGCACTATTTGTTTCGACAACGTGCCTATACGCATATTTTTTTGCATCGCCATCGTACGCAGCATGCTATAAGCTTCATCTTCATCAACTTTTCTTTGCTTCATCAGTAAGCCCTTTGCACGTTCAATCACCTTACGCTCACTAAGCTTGGTATTCGCCTCGCTTAACGCTTTACGCAGATGCTTAAATTCTTCAAAACGCGCTATCGCTGCATCAATCACAGGCTGTAAACGCTCATTCGGTATACCGCCAACCACGTATGCACAAACACCTGCTTGTGTAGCCAATTTAATCTGTTCTTTATCACCATCGTGCGTAAACATCATAATGGGCCGAGGCTCATGCATCGTCATCACGCAAATATTCTCTAAAGTATCGCGACTAGGTGAATCAGTATCAATAATCACAATGTCGGGCTGCAACTTACAGCAGGCATCATTCAGGTTAACGGTATCTTTTAGATGCGCAATCACCTGATACCCATTGTCAATCAAAGATTGCTTGAGGGGTTTTGTGCGCTCTAAATCGCCATCAACAATCATTACTTTTAACATGATAAGTAAAATTCATTCATTGATTAATGTATAAGCAATAGTTGTGCCAATAGAAATTAAGTTAACTAACCTTATGATTTAATGGCTGAATATATATAAATGTATGATTTTTATGGCGCTGTAAATGTGGAGTGCGCACCTATAAAGTGCAGATGCACATTTCTATTTTGGTGCATTGATTAGCATTTCAATCATTGTGAGCGGTGTGATTATCCAGGGTAATCTTGAATTTCGAATGTGTTTTGCAATAACGCGATTCAATGACGCAGCAGGCGCAATAAAAGCTTGTCGATCACTTTGATTAAATCGAGATTTTGTAAGACCTTTACACAAAAGAAAATGGTGCGTAAATTCTCTCAAAAATTTCCAAGCCCCGCCATTCCTGCGCAAGCTGAAATATTGGCGAATCAGATACTTAACTGGATTCCCGCCTGCGCGGGAATGACGGAATTGATTAATTTTCTAGTTAAAAATCTTTCTTGCAAAGGCCTTACAGTTAGATTTTAGCGACCTCTGCCACCGCTTCTGTGCGTGCTGTTTGGGTTGGTATTGCTTCTGCCCGCACTGCCATGATTGGTGTTTTGACGATTTGGCTGATGGCGGTTAGGGCTCGGCGGCGTAAATAAAGCAGGTTGCGGCATAGCTTGATGCCGAGCCGCTTCAGATAAAAGTTTGCTTGGTGCGTTTTGCGCATTGCCTTGAGCGTTACGTGGTTGTTGATTGCCAGGCTTGTGTGATGATCGTCCCTCTGTGTTTGATGTTGAAGGGTTTCTCGTTGGCTGTTTATCGCGACCTTGATTCCGCGCCGTTTTTTGACCCGCGCCGTTTTCTGTGTTGTTTGATGAACCTTGTGGCTTTTGTTGTCCACGCGGTGGGCGACCATGTGGCTGCCTTGGCGCGCGCGGCGCCTCAGGTTCAGGGTTTGCATTGGGCGTAAAACCTTCAGCGATCACTTTTGGAATCTCACGCTTAATGAGTTTTTCAATGTCTTTCAGTAGCTTGAGTTCTTCGCGGTCAACGAGTGATACTGCAGCACCGCTGCTGCCCGCACGGCCAGTACGACCAATACGATGCACGTAATCTTCTGGCACATTGGGCAGTTCAAAATTAACCACTTGTGGTAATTGGTCAATATCCAAACCACGCGCAGCAATGTCAGTTGCCACTAGTACGCGCATGCTGCCATCTTTAAATTGTGCCAGAGCTTTGGTGCGAGCGCCTTGGCTTTTATTGCCATGAATCGCAGCGGCTTGAATATCATCTTTAATCAGTTTTTCAGCCAAGCGGTTTGCGCCATGTTTGGTTCGCGTAAATACCAATACTTGCTTCCAGTCGTGGTGTTTAATTAAATGGCTCATTAAATCGCGCTTGTGTGCTTGGGGCACCATGTGCACGGTTTGTTCAACCAACTCAGAGGCGGTGTTGCGGCGCGCTACCTCAACAAAGCCTGGGTTATGCAACAAACCATCGGCCAAGGCTTTAATTTCGTCAGAGAAGGTGGCTGAAAACAATAAGTTTTGGCGTTGCTTTGGCAACATTGCCAATATTTTTTTAATGTCACGAATAAAGCCCATATCCAGCATACGGTCAGCTTCATCCAGTACCAGAATTTCAACGCCTGACAAATCGACGTTCTTTTGATTCGCGTGATCCAGCAAGCGGCCAGGGGTGGCGACTAAAATATCCAGCGGTTTTTTTAAACGCGCAATCTGTGGGTTAGCATTAACACCACCAAAAATTACGGTAGAAGTTAACGGCAGATATTTGCCATAAGTTTTAACGGATTCTTCAATTTGCGCAGCCAGTTCACGCGTAGGCGTGAGCATGAGGCAACGTGGGCGGCCTTTGGCAACTTCGCTCAAAGGTTTTTGGTTGAGTATATGCAAAATAGGCAAAGTAAAACCAGCCGTTTTACCCGTGCCGGTTTGTGCGCCAGCCAGTAAATCACCACCGCTTAATACTTGCGGAATGGCTTTGGCTTGGATTGGGGTTGGTGAAGTATAGCCCGCGTCAGCAATGGCGCGCAAAATAGATTCAGATAAGCCTAACTCGTTAAAGTTAAGTGATGTTGTTGTTTCAATAGTCAAAGTAATGCTCCAGCTTGAGTTTAAGCCGACCTATTACTTGTTTATGAAGCAACACCAATCGAGGTAGGCAATTTTAATAATCATTC